>DATMCA010000852.1:0-3653 GCA_035559015.1 Umezawaea sp.
CCCCCAACCCCATGCACAGCCCCAGATGCAAACAACCACCCGAAAACCGCAGCCGAGAACCACCCAGCCACCACCCCCCGAGGCACCAACGCGACCGCCAACAACGCATCCGCACTGGCCCGCCACAACGTGTGCAGCACCACCGGCAACACCAACACGGCGGGCACGTACACCACGACGGCCGACAGCGGTGTCGCGTGCCGGAAGGTCGTGGCGATCACGAAGGCGCACCAGAGAACCGCGGCACTAGCGGTGATCACCACGCCCCTGGTCACCGCTCCAGCTTAGATAACCGCCCCGACCGGACCAGCGCGCACACCGTTCCGTTACAGGCCGTAGGCCTCCAGCAGCCGCAGCCACACCTCGCTGATCGTCGGGTACGACGGCACCGCGTGCCACAACCGGTCGACGGTCACCTCGCCCACGATCGCGATGGTCGCCGCGTGCACCATCTCCGCCACGTCGGGTCCGACGAACGTGACGCCGACCAGCGTCCGGGTCTCCTCGTCCACCACCATCCGCGCCTTGCCGCGGTACCCGTCGGCGTGCAGCGACGACCCGGCGACCGCGATGTCCACGTCCACGACCCGCACGGTGAGCCCGGCGTCACGGGCCTGCGCCGCGGTCCGCCCGACGAACCCCACCTCGGGATCCGTGAACACCACCTGCGGCACGGCCGCGTGATCGGCGGTCGCGACGGCGACCGACCACGGCTCCGGGTCGCGGGCGTCCGCCAGGATCGCCGACCCGACCGCCCGCGCCGCGTACTTCCCCTGGTGGGTCAACGGCGCCCGCCCGGTCACGTCACCGCAGCCGTACAGCCAGTCCACTCCGGACACCCGCCCGGTGTCGTCCACGGGCAGCGCCTTCCCGGCCTCCAACCCGAAGGCCTCCAACCCGAGGTCACGGGTGGCGGGCACGCGGCCGGTCGCGACCAGCAGGTGCCTTCCGACGATCGACGTCCCATCGGCGAGCTTCAACTCGACCCCGCCGTCCACAGTGGACACAGAGGAGGTCTTCGCGCTCGCGTGGACCACCACGCCGTCCTCGCGCAGCCCGTCGGCGACGTACTCGCCGACGAAGTCCTCGAACTTGGCCAGCGGCCGGTCCTGCGAGATCACCAGGGTGACCTCCGACCCGAGCCGGGCCCACGCCTGCGCCATCTCCACGCCGACCACGCCACCGCCGAGCACGATCAGCGACTCGGGCACCTCGTGCGCGGACGTCGCCTCGCGCGAACCCCAGTGCGGCACCTCGGACAACCCGTCCAGGGAGGGCAGGCGCGGCACGCTGCCGGTCGCCAGCACCACGGCGCGGCGGGCGGTCAGCACGCGGCCGTCGACGGTGACCTCGCGTTCACCGGTGACGACACCCCGGCCCCGGATCGGCACGATGCCCGCGCCCTCGGCCCACTGGACCTGGCCCGCGTCGTCCCAGTGGGAGGTGAACTCGTCGCGGCGCGCCAGCACCGCCTTCGCGTCCAGCCGGTCCCCGACCGGCACCCCCGGCAGGCGCTTGGCCGCCGCGAGGGCGTGGCCGGGGCGCAGGAGCGCCTTGCTCGGCATGCACGCCCAGTAGGAGCACTCACCACCGAAGCGCTCCGCTTCCACCAACGCGGTCCGCAGGCCTCCGGCTGCGGTCCGCCCCGCGGCGTTCTCGCCCACCGGGCCGCCGCCGATCACGATCACGTCGAACTCGTCGCTCGTCACCGGACCAGCCCACACCACCCCGTCAGCCAGGGCAAGTCAGCTCGGGTCGAGAACCTCGGCGAGCATCGTGGAGATCACCTGGTCGGCCTTGCGCAGCACGTGGAACCGGTCGTCGCCGGAGAGCTGCGAGGCCAGCGTGAACAGGCTGTCCGCGGTCTGGGCGGCCATCCGGAACGTCAGCCGCACCGGACCGTCGCCGGGCGCGCCGAACCTCTCCACGAACAGGTCCGCCAGCCGTTCGGCCATCAGCTCGTACTGGTCGACGCTGGAGTCGAGCCGGTGCCCGTCGAGCAGGTCGCTGAACCGGATCCGGCCGAAGCCGGGCACGTCGATCAGCATCCGCATGTAGACGCCGACGACCTGGCCCATGGCCTCGCGCCAGTCCTCCGAGAGCGTGCCGCCCTCGAACAGGACGTCGACCTCCGCCAGGTACTGCTCCATGCCGCGCAGCGCGAGCGCGTGCACGACGGACCTCTTGTCCGGGAAGTACTGGTAGAAGGACCCGATCGGCACGCCTGCCATCTCGACGATCCGGGCGGTGGTGATGTCGTCGTAGTCCTGCTCGTTGAGCAGCGTCGAGCAGGCGTCCAGTATCGCGGTGACGGTGGCCGCGCCACGCTGCTGGACCGGCTGCCGACGCATGACTCTGGCGAGTCGCCCTCTGGCGGGATTGTCAGACACAGTTCATCCTTAAGTGTTACGGACCAGTAGGACTCAGCACGAGTAACTCGAACTTGGCTCGGGTCGTCGCATTTACACCTGGCCTACCGGAGATTAACTCGCGCGAGGTCAACCATGAGCCATTATCGCATTACTCGGAGCGTCCGCACCCGCTGCCACCTGCACATGCGCGTTCCAAATCGATAGAAATTCACCCGTATCCTCACCGCACATCGCTCGTTTGAGGCGTCTTTACTGGGGTTGGACAATAATGCCGCGATCACTCAATCGGCTCCTTTCGGAGACCCGAGCGAAACCCGAGCGCTATCGCTGACGCGTTTCGAAACTCGAACGTCTCGCTCGAACGGGTGAGTTTGAGGCGGGGACGCCACCCGAAAAGCCGTCTGAGTGGGTGTCCTCAGGGGGTGGAATCGGCCTCCGCGCGTCTGCCGCTGTCGATCCGCTGCCGCGGGACGCGGGCACGCGTCGGGTCGGGCCGCGGCGGCCGGGTGACGTACGGCCGCACGAGACCCGCGACGAGCAGGCCGGGCGCGAGCAACGGCACCACGGCCGACAACGTCACCGCCGTCGCACCGGCGTGCAGCACCCCGCGCGGCAGCAACGCGATCCGGTCGACCACGAACGCCCGCCGCCCCAGCAGGGACAGCAGTGCGAACCCGCCGATCACGACGGCCAACGTCACCAGCGCCCGGTGCACGGCGGCCGCGTACCCGATCGCCTCGGCCGCCACCAGCACCGCCAACCACCCACCGGGCGCCGCCAACCGCCCGCGCTCGGTCGTCACCGCCCACAGCACCCCGGCGACAACCGCCAACCCGGCCAACACCCCTTGCCGCGCCCGAACCCACTCACCGGCGGCATCCAGCCACCCACTCGGAATCCCGGCCCAGTCAACGGGCGCCCGCAACACGCCCAGGGGCGACGGCGCCCCACCGACCTGCCCCAGGATCCACGCGAAAGTCCAGGCCGACACCACCACGGCCACCACCACCTGCCACCGCGGCCCAGTCACCACGCACCGGCAGAGGCGCACGAACTCCCGACGCTGATCCCTCACCAACCCCAGAGTGCCGCGAACCAGCCACCAGCAATACCCATTCACCCCGCTGCCCAGCCGGTACCGCTCTTCAGGGGGAGCCCGGTGACTGGCCGTGCTGTGGTTGGTGGGTGAACGGGCCGGTCAGGCGGTGGGCTGGGGCGCGGGCGGAGGGGCGGGTGGAGATTGCGATGCGGATGAACGGGCCGATGACACCGGATCGGGTC
>DATMCA010000853.1:0-7619 GCA_035559015.1 Umezawaea sp.
GGACTGGTTCGACGCGATCGGCCGCATCGAGGGTTGGCGGGCGGCGCTCACCGAGGCCGGGGCCGAGATCCCGCCGGTGATGGCGGCCGACTGGACCGCCGCGTCGGGGTACCGGGCCGGCCAGATGCTCGCGCGGATGCCCGACGTGACGGCGGTGTTCGCCGCGAACGACCACCTGGCGCTGGGCATCCTGCGCGCGATGAGCGAGCGCGGCAGGCGGGTGCCGGAAGACGTGAGCGTCGTCGGTTTCGACGACGTGCCCGAGGCGGCGTACTTCATCCCGCCGCTGACCACGATCCGACCGGACTTCGAGGCCGTGGCCAGGACGACGCTCGGCATGCTGCTCGGGCAGATCGAGTCCGGCTCGTCGACGTCCACGCGGCATACGATCGCGCCGGAGCTGGTGGTGCGCGACAGCGTCGCGAGTCCTGGACAGCGTTGAGAACGCTCATCTCGGCATCCATCTAAGACGGATCCCCTTCTCGGACAAGGTGTCCGGCGAGTTACCGAAACGTTGCGCCGTTCTGTTGACGACTGGAATGTTAGCGATAACACTGCGTCGGACAGGCTGTCGGACGAAGGTGTCTCACCATGGCGATCGATCCCCAGGACGCACTCGTGGTCGGAGTGGACTTCGGCACGCTGTCCGGCCGCGCGGTCGTGGTGCGGGTCCACGACGGCGCCGAACTCGGCAGCGCGGTGCACGACTACCGGCACGGCGTCGTCGACCGGGTGCTCCCGGCCACCGGCAGGTCCCTGCCGCCGGAGTGGGCGCTCCAGGTGCCCTCCGACTACGTCGACGTGCTGCGCGCGGCGATCCCGGCCGCGATCGCCGAGGCCGGCGTCGACCCGGCCAACGTCATCGGCGTCGGCACCGACTTCACCGCGTGCACGATGGTGCCGACCACGGCGGACGGCACGCCGCTGTGCGAGCTGCCCGAGTTCGTCCGGGAGCCGCACGCCTACGTGAAGCTGTGGCGCCACCACGCCGCGCAGGGCCAGGCGGACCGGATCAACGAGCTGGCGCGGGACCGCAAGGAGGCGTGGCTGCCGCGCTACGGCGGCCTCATCTCCTCGGAGTGGGAGTTCGCCAAGGGCCTCCAGCTCCTGGAGGAGGCCCCCGAGGTCTACGCCGCGATGGAGCACTGGGTCGAGGCCGCCGACTGGATCATCTGGCGGCTCACCGGCACCTACGTGCGCAACGCGTGTTCCGCCGGGTACAAGGGCATCCGCCAGGACGGCGCCTACCCGAAGCCGGACTTCCTCCGCGAGCTGCACCCCGACTTCGAGCGGTTCGTCACCGACAAGCTGGACCACGAGATCGGCGCGCTCGGCGACCGCGCGGGCGGGCTGTCCGCCGAGGCCGCCGCGTGGACCGGGCTGCCCGAGGGCATCGCGGTCGCGGTCGGCAACGTCGACGCGCACGTCACCGCGCCCGCCGCGAACGCCGTCGAGCCCGGCCAGATGGTCGCGATCATGGGCACGTCCACCTGCCACGTCCTGTCCGGCGCGGACCTCCGCGAGGTGCCGGGGATGTGCGGCGTCGTGGACGGCGGGATCGTGCCGGGCCTCTGGGGCTACGAGGCCGGGCAGTCCGGGGTCGGCGACATCTTCGGCTGGTTCGTCGAGCACAACGTGCCCGCCGACTACCAGCGGCGAGCGGCCGAGCGGGGCATCTCCGTGCACGACCTCCTCACGGAACTGGCCGCCGAGCAGGAGATCGGCGAGCACGGCCTGGTCGCGCTCGACTGGCACAGCGGCAACCGGTCGGTCCTGGTCGACCACGAGCTGAGCGGGTTGATCGTCGGCCAGACGCTGGCCACCCGCGCCGAGGACACCTACCGCGCCCTGTTCGAGGCGACCGCGTTCGGCACCAAGACCATCGTGGACGCGTTCGTCGCCTCCGGGGTCCCGGTCACCGAGCTGATCGTCGCCGGTGGCCTGCTGCGCAACGAACTCCTGATGCGGATCTACGCCGACGTGACCGGCCTGCCGCTGTCGGTGATCGGCTCCGAACAGGGCCCCGCGCTCGGGTCGGCCATCCACGCCGCCGTGGCCGCGGGCGCGTACCCCGACATCCGCGCGGCCGCCGCCGCCATGGGTTCCGTGCGCCGGGGCGTCTACCAGCCGATCCCGGCGAACGTCGAGGCCTACCGGGCGCTCTACGCCGACTACGTCGAGCTGCACGACCACTTCGGTCGCGGCGCGAACGACGTCATGCACCGGCTGAAGGCGCGCAAGCGCGCCGCGACCGAGGGGAAGAGCTGATGTCGGTGGGACAGGTGATCGCCGACCTGCGGCGGACCGTCGCCGAGCTGCACGGGGAGCTGACCAGGTACGGCCTGGTGATGTGGACCGCGGGCAACGTGTCGGCGCGCGTGCCGGGGGAGGACCTGATGGTGATCAAGCCGTCGGGGGTCTCCTACGACCGGTTGACGGCCGACACGATGGTCGTCACGGACCTGCACGGCGAACTGGTGGAGGGCGACCTGTCGCCCTCGTCGGACACGGCGGCGCACGGGTACGTGTACCGGCACATGCCCGAGGTCGGCGGCGTGGTGCACACGCACTCGCCCTACGCGACGGCGTGGGCCGCGCGCGGCGAGCCGATCCCGTGCGTGCTGACGATGATGGCCGACGAGTTCGGCGGCGGGATCCCCTGCGGGCCGTTCGCCATGATCGGCGACGACTCGATCGGGCGCGGCATCGTGGAGACGTTGCGGGACAGCAGGTCCCCGGCCGTGCTGATGCGCAACCACGGCCCGTTCACCGTCGGCCCGGACGCCCGGTCCGCGGTGAAGGCCGCCGTGATGCTGGAGGACGTCGCCCGGACCGTCCACATCGCACACCAGCTCGGGAAGCCGGGCGACATCGGTCAGGACGACGTCGACCGCCTGCACGCCCGCTACCAGAACGTCTACGGGCAGGCCTGAGTCCGTGGAACCACGAGGAGAGCACGCCATGTCGAAACCCCAGCTGTGGTTCCTCACCGGCAGCCAGCACCTGTACGGACCGGAGACGCTCGACCAGGTCGCGAGCCAGTCGCAGCAGATCCAGCGCACGCTGACCGCGTCCGGCCGGATTTCCGCGGAGATCGTCTGGAAGCCGGTGCTGACCGACTCCACGTCCATCCGCAACGTCATGCTCGCGGCCAACGCCGACCCGTCCTGCGTCGGCGTGCTGGCCTGGATGCACACGTTCTCGCCCGCCAAGATGTGGATCACCGGGCTGGACGTGCTGCGCAAGCCGCTGCTGCACCTGCACACCCAGCTCAACTCGGCGCTGCCGTGGCAGTCCATCGACATGGACTTCATGAACCTCAACCAGGCCGCGCACGGCGACCGCGAGTTCGGGTTCATCCAGACCCGGCTCGGGGTGGCGCGCAAGACCGTGGCGGGGCACGCGTCCGACCCGGCGCTGGCGACCAGGATCGACGGCTGGGCGCGGGCCGCGACCGGGCACAGCCACCTGCGCACGCTGAAGCTGGCGCGGTTCGGCGACAACATGCGGGACGTCGCCGTGACCGAGGGCGACAAGGTCGAGGCAGAGCTGAGGTTCGGCGTCTCGGTGAACACCTACGGCGTCAACGACCTGGTGGCCGTGGTCGACGCCGTCACCGACGACGCGATCTCCGTGCTGGTGGCCGAGTACGCCGACGCCTACGACCTCGCGCCGGAACTGGCCAGGGGCGCGGAGCGGCACGACTCGCTGCGCTACGCGGCCCGCGTCGAACTGGGGATGCGGCAGTTCCTCACCGAGGGCGGCTTCGGCGCGTTCACCACGAACTTCGAGGACCTCGGCGGCCTCCGCCAGCTACCGGGCCTGGCCGTGCAGCGGCTGATGGCCGACGGCTACGGGTTCGGCGGCGAGGGCGACTGGAAGACGTCCGCGCTGCTGGCCGCGGTGAAGGCGATGGGCGTGGGCACCGGGCGCGGCACGTCGTTCATGGAGGACTACACCTACCACTTCGGGCCCGGCGAACCGAAGATCCTCGGCGCGCACATGCTGGAGGTCTGCCCGAGCATCGCCGCCGAACGGCCCTCGTGCGAGATCCACCCGCTCGGCATCGGCGGCCGCGAGGACCCGG
Organism: Umezawaea sp.; assembly: GCA_035559015.1. Lineage (GTDB taxonomy): Bacteria > Actinomycetota > Actinomycetes > Mycobacteriales > Pseudonocardiaceae > Umezawaea. The sequence continues at coordinate 4,088 of DATMCA010000853.1, forward strand.
TCCGGCTGGTGTTCGACGCGACCGCGGGCCAGGGCGTGGTGATCGGCCTGTCCGACCTCGGCGACCGGTTCCGCCTGGTGGCCAACGAGATCGAGGTCGTGCCACCGGACGAGCCGCTGCCGAACCTGCCCGTGGCGCGCGCGGTGTGGAAGCCCGCTCCCGCGCTGTCCACCTCGGCCGAGTCGTGGCTCACGGCCGGCGGACCGCACCACACCGTGCTGACGCAGGCCGTCGGCGCGGAGACGTTGAGGGACTTCGCGCACATGGCGCACACCGAGCTCGTGGTGATCGACGGGGCGACCACGACGGCGGACTTCGGGGATCGCCTCCGCTGGAACCAGGCCTACTACCGACTCGCCCAGGGCTTGCCCGGCTGGCGATAGCACGTACCGAACCCGACAGGAGAGAACGTTGACTTCTTCCCTGTCCCAAAAGGTCAGGGATTCCCGTCCGCCTCGCGGCGAACAGTTCCTGTTTCTTCTCCCCGGAAGGGAGGTTCCGACAGATGCCTCACCGACTAGCGCCGGTTTGGTCCGACTCCGTCTCCGCAGGCTGTGACCGCCCGTCCGGCGGCCAGGATGTTCCGTGCGGCGTTGACATCCCGATCGTGGATGTCCCCGCAGCTGGGGCAGGTCCACTCCCGCAGGTGCAACGGCAGCGTGTCGAGCAGGTGCCCGCACTGCGAGCAGGTCTTGCTGGAGGGGTACCACCGGTCCACCACGATCACCGTGCGGCCGTACCACTCTGCCTTGTAGGTCAGCATCGACCGGAATTCCGACCACGACGCATCACTGATGGCGCGCGCCAGAGTGCGGTTGCGGACCATGTTGCGGACCGCCAGGTCCTCGATCACGATCGTTTGGTTCTCACGAACGAGTCGAGTGGTCACCTTGTGCAGCAGATCCCGCCGTCGATCAGCGATCCGGGCGTGCACGCGGGCGACCCTGGTACGGGCCTTGTCCCGGTTGTTCGAGCCCTTGACCTTGCGCGCCAGGTTCCGTTGCGCACGGGCCAACGACGTCCGTTCACGGTGCTCGTGCTTCGGGTTGGCGATCTTCTCCCCGGTGGAGAGGGTAAGCAGGGAGGTCACCCCGGCATCGACACCGATCTCGGACACCGTGGGGGCGAGTGGTTCGAGATCGGTGTCGATCAGGATCGATACGTGCCAACGTCCGGCCGGGTCACGCGACACCGTCACGGTCGAGGGCTCGGCGTCCTTGGGCAGCGGACGCGACCACACGATCGGCAGGGGCACGTCCATCTTGGCCAGGGTGAGCCTGCCATCACGCCATCGGAAGGCCGACCGGGTGTATTCCGCCGACGCCCGCGACTTCTTGCGGGACTTGTACTTCGGGTACGCCGCGCGTTTGCCGAAGAAGTTGGTGAACGCTCTCTGCTGGTGCCGCAGGGCCTGCTGCAACGGCACCGAGGACACCTCGTTGAGGAACGCGAACTCGTCGGTCTGCTTCCACGCGGTGAGCAACGCCGACGTGGTGGCGTAGTCGACTCGCCGCCGTTCCTGGCGCCAAGCGGTGGTGCGGGCCTCCAACGCCTGGTTGTAGACCAGACGGACACAGCCGAGGGTCCGCGACAATTCCACCGCTTGCGCCTCGGTGGGGTAGAAGCGATAGCGGTACGCACGCTTCACCGCCCCCGACATGCCCCCCAGATTACCCGACCCGCCCCTGAAGACCGAAACCATTCGTCCACTTTGGACTCTGCTGTTCCCGGCGCCCCGCGCAGACCAACTCCTTCCGGGTCTGAAGGTCGGCGTATCCACCGATTGGAGTTTCGATGAAGTTCACCCGTTTCGCCGCGATGGGTGGCGCTCTGGCGCTCACCGCGGCACTGAGCGCCTGCGGCTCGTCGACCAAGACGGTCGACCAGCAGGCTGAATCCGGGTCCGGTGCGGGCTCGCTGGTCGGCGTCACCATGCCGACCAAGGCCTCCGAGCGGTGGATCCACGACGGCGACAACATCAAGGCCGCGCTGGAGAAGCAGGGCTACCAGGTCGACCTCCAGTACGCGGAGAACGACATCCCGACGCAGGCCAACCAGATCGAGAACCAGATCACCAAGGGCGCCAAGGTGCTCATCGTCGCCTCGATCGACGGCAAGGCGCTCACGACCCAGATCCAGCAGGCGGCGGACAAGAAGATCCCGGTCATCTCCTACGACCGGCTGATCCTCAACAGCCCGAGCGTCGACTACTACGCCACCTTCGACAACTTCAAGGTCGGCGTCGAGCAGGCGACCTCCCTGCTGACGGGTCTCGGCCTGAAGAAGGCGGACGGTTCCGAGGGCACCGCGAAGGGCCCGTTCAACATCGAGCTGTTCGCGGGTTCGCCGGACGACAACAACGCCACGTTCTTCTTCAACGGCGCCATGTCGATCCTCCAGCCGTACCTGGACAAGGGGACGCTGGTCGTCAAGAGCGGCCAGAAGGACTTCGCCACCGTCGCGATCCTGCGCTGGGACCCGGCCACCGCGCAGCGGCGCATGGAGGACGTGCTGACCTCCAGCTACGGCGGCGGCGCACTGGTGCAGGGCGTGCTGTCGCCCTACGACGGCCTCTCCATCGGCATCCTCTCGGCGCTGAAGAGCAACGGCTACGGCACCGGCACCCAGCCCTACCCGATCGTGACCGGCCAGGACGCCGAGGTCGCCTCGGTGAAGTCGATCGTCGCGGGTGAGCAGTACTCGACCATCTACAAGGACACGCGCCAGCTGGCCGACGTCGCCGTGAAGATGGCGGACGCGGTCCTGAAGGGCGGCAAGCCCGAGACCAACAACACGACCGACTACAACAACGGCAAGAAGGTCGTGCCCACGTTCACCCTCCCCGTGGTCACCGTCGACAAGGCCAACTACCAGAAGGTCTTGATCGAGTCCGGTTACTACACCGCCGACCAGATCAAGTAGCCGCCGCCGGCCGGGCTCCCCGCGCGGGGAGCCCGGCCCGTGAAGGGACCGACCAGCGATGGCAGACGACATCCTGCGCATGCGGGGGATCACCAAGACCTTTCCCGGCGTCAAGGCGCTCCAGGACGTGGCGCTGTCCGTGCGCCGCGGCGAGATCCACGCGATCTGCGGCGAGAACGGCGCGGGCAAGTCGACGCTGATGAAGGTGCTGTCCGGGGTGTACCCGCACGGCTCCTACGACGGCGAGATCACGTTCGACGGCGAGCCGTGCGAGTTCTCCGGGATCAACGACAGCGAGCGGCGCGGGATCGTGATCATCCACCAGGAGCTGGCGCTGTGCCCCCAGCTCTCGATCGCGGAGAACCTGTTCCTGGGCAATGAGCTGGCCCACCGCGGGCTGATCGACTGGAACCGCACCAACCACGCCGCCGCGGAACTGCTGGAGCGGGTCGGGCTCAAGGAGAACCCGACCACGCCGGTGCTCGACATCGGTGTGGGCAAGCAGCAGCTGGTGGAGATCGCGAAGGCGCTGTCCAAGGAGGTGCGGCTGCTCATCCTGGACGAGCCGACCGCCGCCCTGAACGACGAGGACTCCGCGCACCTGCTGGAC
>DATMCA010000854.1:0-2818 GCA_035559015.1 Umezawaea sp.
GTGGTTGCGGGCGGTCCGGCCCGCCTGGGTGGCGTTCGCGTCCAGGAGCGCGCCCACGTGGCGGAGTGGTTCGGGCAGGTCGCGGTAGGGCTTGCCGTCGAACAGGGCTTCGCCGCGGGTCGGCCGGTCCAGGCCGAGCAGCATCCGCATGGTCGTCGACTTGCCCGCGCCGTTCGGGCCGAGGAAACCGGTCACCCGCCCCGGTTCGACGGTGAACGCCAGGCCGTCCACGGCGACCGTTCTCCCGTAGTGCTTGGTCAGTTGTCGCAGCTCGATCACGCCACGAGCCTGGTGTGCCGGACGGGTGCCGCACATCGGTCCCGCGGGCGATCGGAAGGCCTTGCCGGTGCCGGAAATCACCCCGCGGGACGTCATTCCCCAGGATGAGGTGGTGGGCTCGACCGGCCAGTACCGTGGGCCGGTGGCTGACTTCCGGCACCTGCGGCCCGGTGAACTCGTGGCGTTGGACTGCCTGGCGGCGGCCGCGTTGGCGGGCCTGTACCTGTCGCTGTCCGGGGTGCCGTGGCTGGCCGCGGCGCTCGCGCTGCCGGTCGCCGTGCGCAGGTTGTGGCCGGTGCCGGTGTTCGCCCTCGTCGCGGTCGTCACGGTGGTGGGCGCGGTGGCGGGCCTGGTGCGGGAACCGTTCGTGGCGGCGGCCTTCGCGCTGTACTGGGTGGCGGTGACGCGGCCGGGGACGTGGCGGGCGCCCACGGCGAAGATCGCGGTGGGCAGCGTTGTCGTGCTGCTCGCGAGCCTGGTCGTGGGGTCGCCCGTGGAGAGCGGGGTGTACGCGTTCCTCGGGGTGGCGCTGCTCGGGATGGCGTGGACGGTCGGTCGGACGGTGCACGAACGACGGGCGTTCGCGGCCCGGTCGGCGCGGCAGGAGACAGCGCGCGCGGTGGCGGAGGAACGGTTGCGGATCGCCCGCGAGCTGCACGACGTGGTCGCGCACAGCATCGGCGTGATCGCGGTCAAGGCCGGTGTGGCCAACCACGTGCTGGCGGTTCGGCCGCAGGAGGCCGGTGAGGCGCTGTCGGTGATCGAGGCCGCGAGCCGGTCGGCGTTGGCCGAGATGCGGCACCTGCTAGGCGCGCTGCGGTCCGGGACCGTCGAGGAGGCGGACCTGCGGCCCGCGCCGGGGGTGGCGGAGCTCGCCGAACTGGTGGACCGGGTGCGGGCGGCCGGGGTCGAGGTCGACGCCCGGATCGTTGGTGCGGAAGGACTTCCCGAAGGGCTGGACCGGTCGGTCTACCGGATCGCGCAGGAGGCGTTGACGAACGTGGTCAAGCACGCCTCGCCCGCCCGCTGCGCGCTCGTGGTCGCGGTGGAGGGCGGTTCCCTCCGGATCGACGTGACCGACGACGGGCGGTTCGTCGAGCCTTCCGCGGGCGGGCACGGGCTGATCGGCGTGCGGGAACGGGTGGCGCTCTACGGCGGCTCGTTCGACGCGGGTCCACGGCCGGGGGGCGGGTTCGCCGTGCGGGTCCGGATCCCCTGCGGGGCACCGTGATCAGCGTGCTGATCGCGGACGACCAGGCGTTGCTGCGGGGCAGCTTCCGGGTGCTGGTGGACGCCGAGCCGGGGCTGACCGCGGTCGGCGAGGCGGCGAACGGGGCGGAGGCCGTGGCGCTGGCCCGCGCGCACCGGCCGGACGTGGTGCTGATGGACGTGCGGATGCCGGTCATGGACGGCATCGAGGCGACCCGGCTCATCCGCGGCGCGACGGACTCGCGGGTCGTGATGCTGACGATGTTCGACGTGGACTCGTCGGTGTTCGCCGCGCTGCGGGCCGGTGCGAGCGGGTTCCTGCTCAAGGACATCCCGCCCGCCGACCTGCTGCGCGCGATCCGGGTGGTGGCCGACGGCGAGGGCCTGCTCGCGCCGACGGTGACCCGGCGGCTGATCACCGAGTTCTGCCGCGGCCCGGAGAACCCCCGGCCGGCGCCGGAACTGGCCGGGGTGACCGCGCGCGAACGGGAGGTGCTGGTGGCGGTCGCCCGCGGCCTGCCGAACGCCGAGATCGCCCGCGAGCTGCACATCAGCCAGGCCACGGTGAAGACCCACCTGAGCCACCTGTTCGACAAGCTCGACGTCCGCGACCGGGTGCAGCTCGTGATCATCGGGTACGAGACCGGGCTCGTCACGCCGGGGCGGCGACCGTGACGAGCGGACCGGCCTAGGTCAGCTCCTTGCCGTACCAGACCTCGGCGTACGGGCCCTCGGAGAACGCGGGCACCTCGGCGTAGCCGCGCTTGAGGTAGAGCGCACGGGCCTCGACCAGGTCGAGCCTGGTGTCCAGCACGATCCGCTCGGCGCCGAGGTCGCGGGCTGCGGCCTCGACGGCGTCCATCAGCAGGGTGGCGCCGCCGGTGCCCCGGCGATCGGGCCGGACGTACACCCTGGTCAGCACCACCGTCGTCGCGTCCTGCACCTTCAGGCCCGCGCACGCGGCGGCGACGCCGTCGTGCCTGCCGACGAGGAAGATCCCGGTCGGTGGCGCGAGGAAGTCGCTCGGCGCCTCGGCCAGGCCGACCTCGATCTCCTCGGGCGTCGAGTCGCGGCCCTCGTGGAGCTGGTAGTAGCGGTCGGCGACCTCGATGAAGTAGGTCCGGAGCAGCGCCAGGGCTTCGGCGGAGTCGACGGGTTCCGGAGCGATCGTCCAGGTCGGGCCAGTGGTCATGCCGCACAGTGTCGTCGGACGACCGGTCGCGGCGCGCGCCATTTTCGCCCGCCGTCCCGTGGATTCCCCACCGGATGGAAACGCGCGAATGTTGGTAAACGAATTCATTCGGGTTAACTCGCGAAATTTCAATTGCAC
>DATMCA010000855.1:0-2322 GCA_035559015.1 Umezawaea sp.
CGGCAGTCATGACCCCCGGCAGATACGGCGCGGTCGCCCCCTTTGATTGACCTCGCCCACCACGATGTCGACAGTCGCAGCACTCCATGCCGCCCCGCGCGGCGATTCTCAATCGGTTTGTCAAGCGACCGCTGCGGTCGATACGGGCGGGCTGGCTTGGTAGGGCCGGTGATCCCGTAGCAGAGCCCAGAGGACGTTGACGCGGCGGCGAGCCAGCGCGAGGACCGCTTGATTGTGCCGTTTGCCTGCGGCACGTTTTCGGTCGTAGAAGGTTCTGGATTCGGGACAGCATCGGATGCTGATCAGCGCGGAGGTGTAGAAGACGCGCTGGAGTTGCCGGTTGTAGCGCTTGGGTCGGTAGAGGTTGCCGCTGATACGACCGGAGTCCCGAGGGGCGGGGGCCAGACCTGCGTAGCCGGCCAGGCGATCGGGGGTGGCGAACGCCGCCGTGTCACCGCCGGTGGCGGCGAGGAACTCGGCGCCGAGCAGAAATCCGATGCCGGGCATGCTCAGGATCACCGGGGCGGCGTGGTGGCGGTGAAACCGGCCCTCGATGAGCTTGTCGGTGTGCTTGATCTGCTCATCGAGGGCAATCACCCCTTCCGCCAGTTGCGCGACCAGATGGGCCGCCAGCGCCTCGCCGGGCAGGGCGATCCGTTGGGCGTTAGCCGCGGCAACGGCTCGAGTGGCGAGCTCGCCGGCACGACGGACTTTGCGAGCCCGCAGCCATTCGGTCAGCTCGGTCACGCCGAGCTGACCGATCGCGGCCGGTGTCTGGTAGCCGGTGAGCAGGATCAGCGGTCCCTGATTGGTCAAGTCCAGGGCCTTCTCCAGGGCAGGAGAGATCGTCAGCAGCGTTTCGTGCAGCCGGTTCACCGCCCGGACGCGATCGCTCTGCAGGTCCCGGCGCCGAGCCACGAGCATGCGCAGCTCGACGATCACCTCGTCGGGTACGCGGATCGGGGCCAGGTCACGCCGCATCCTGGCCTGGTCGGCGATGATCGCGGCGTCTTTCGCGTCGGTTTTGCCCGAACCCCGGTAACCGCCGGCAGCCCGATTGACCTGGTGCCCGGACAGGTAACAGACCTGCTGGTCGTGAGCGGCCAGCAACGCCAACAACAGCGCGGCCTCTCCGGTGCTGATATCAACAGCCCAGCGGACCTGCCCGGCCAAGCCGGTGACGTCGCTGATCAGGGCCAGCAGGACGGCCTCGTCATTCGCCACCCGCCGCGAGAGCAGTCGCCTGCCCTCGGCGTCGATCACCACGCAGTGGTGATGTTCCTTGCCGACATCCACACCGGCCCACGCCTGCTCCAACATCGCCTCCCGGTACTCGCCAACGTTGCCCGCAGACGACCTCGCCGACCTATCCCTACGCAGCGATCAGTTCGCAATTCTCAATGAGCAGCCGGGTCGTCGCGGGGTGCCGGGCGGCCAATCGCCGCGAGCCATGGAGGGCAAAGGAATGACAGCCACACCCGGCACCCCTGGGTGGCCGGACCCTACGACTGGCCCGAACCAACCCAAGACAGAAGGTAGGGAAGGAATGACCGACAGCGCCCGAAGGAGGGGCCTGGCCACATAGACCAACCCTAGACCGAACCGATCGGAGCCACACCAAGATCACTACTCTCGACCCTTGAACAGCGTGCGCCGCCCGGCGCCGGCGTCGAGGACCTGCGGCCGCGACGCGGTCGACCCTGCCGGGTCGATCCTTGAACCGACGCCTCACTCCGGCGCGCCCACGAGCGCAGGCGGACAACGGTCAAAGAAGATCACCAAGAAGAACAGGAGGTTGACCGGCCCCCGCTCCTTCAGGAATGAATGTTCACAACTATCTCATTGCATGAGGTGCGGAACCCATCTTCCTGCATGAGGTGCGGAACCGCTGCCTGATCTCCGGCAGGCCTTCTGCCGCCACCAGTGTTATTGACCTTATCGTCTCCGGTCTGCGATCCGTTCCCTTGCTGCGGTAGGAGCGCCTGCAGCGCGCAACTGGCGGAACCGGTCGATTCCCGCCCAAGCGAGGAGCAGCAGAGCGGCGGCCGCGATTGCGTTGATGAGCTCATAGCCGCGGTGGAGGAAATCGCCGCCTGTGGGGGGCATCAGCGTGGCGAGCACGACGCAGCCCCAGCCCAGCAGCGCCTGTAGTCGGGGCCGATCGGTCGCCGCGGCGGGGGCGAGGGCCCACAGCAGGTACCAGGGCTGGGTTTGCACGGCGAGTAGGGCGAGAGCGGCCATGCCTGTGGCGAGCGAGGCAATGGGGTCGCGGCCGCGGAGCACACCTAGCAAGCTGCGCGCCACGAGAGCAGCGGCGACGAG
>DATMCA010000856.1:0-4577 GCA_035559015.1 Umezawaea sp.
GCTGACGCCCGCGTCGTGACCGGTGATCGCCTGGCCCACCGGCGTCGCGCGGGCCGGGTCGTGCACGTCCCACAGCCGGATCGTCTTGTCGTCGCTGGACGTCGCCAGCCTGGTCCCGTCCGGGCTGAACGCGGCCGTCGCCGCCGACTCGACGTGCCCGGTGAGCGGCACGCCGAGCTGCTTGATCCTGGACCGGTCGCTGATGTCCCACAGCCGGACGGTCTTGTCGTCGCTGGTCGTGGCGAGCATGCGCCCGTCGGGGGACATGGCGCCGCCGCGGATCGGCGCGTTGTGCCCGAGGACGACCTGGCCGAGCTGGTGCACGGAGTTCGGGTCGCGCACGTCGTAGAGGCGGATGCCCCGGTCGGCGCTGGCGGTCACGAGCGTCCGCCCGTCGGGGGTGAACCGGACGTACTCGATGTACCCGTCCGGCCCGGTGATCGGCTCACCGAGCCTCTTCGGCCGTTCGGGATCGGTGATGTCCCAGAGCAGCAACGACTTGTCGTCGTTCCCGGTGATCAGGAAGTGCCCGTCCGGGCTGAACGCGACCGGGGACGTGAACCGGGTCTGCAACGCCAGCGGTGTTCCGACCGCGCGGGGCCGGGCCGGATCGCTGAGGTCCCACAGCCGCACCGTCCTGTCCTCGCCGCTGGAGGCGAGCAGGCGCCCGTTCGGGCTGAGGGCGAGTTTCCACACCGCCCCTTCGTGCCCGGCGATCGGCGGGCCGAGGGGACGCGGGTCGGACCGGTCGGAGAGGTCCCACAGCCGGATGGTCTTGTCCTCGCTGGCGGTGACCAGCAGCTTCCCGTCGGCTCTGTAGGTCGGCGCGCCGGTCTCCCCGCTCTGCCCGACCAGCACCGACGCCGGCAGCGACCACAGGCGCACGGTCTGGTCCGCGCTGCCGGTGGCGAGGTTGCGGCCGTCCGGGCTGAACCCGACGGCGAACACCGTGCCGTTGCGGCCGGTCAGGGGTTCGCCGAGCGCCTGCGGCTGCGACGGGTCCGTCACGTTCCACAGCCGGGCGGTGCTGTCCGCGCCGCTGCTGGCCAGCAGCCGCCCGTCCGGGCTGAACGCCACGGACCAGACACTGCCCTTGTGGTCGGTGAGCGGACGGCCGCGCGGCTCGGGGTGGGTCGGGTCGGTCACGTTCCACAGCCGCACGGTCCGGTCGTCGCTGCCGGTGGCGAGCGTCTTGCCGTCGGGGGAGAACGCGACCGAGTGGACGGTGGCGTCGTAGCCGGTCAGGGTGCCGAGCACCGAGGGCGCGGTCGGGTCGGCGACGTTCCACAGCACGATCGTCGTGTCGTCGCCGCCGACCGCGAGCACCCGGCCCGTCGGGTCCCAGGCGATCGAGCGGACGGCGGCGACGTGCTGCCCGAGCGGTTCCCCGAGCGGTTTCGGGTGCTCCCGGTCGGTCACGTCCCACAGTCGGGAGGTCTTGTTCTCGTTCGCGGTGGCGAGGGTCTTGCCGTCGGGGGAGAACGCGAGCAGGTAGATCGTGCCGTCGTGGCCCTCCAGCGGCGCCCCCAGCGGTTTCGGGTTGGCGATGTCCGTGAGGTCCCACAGCCGCACGGTCTTGTCGTCGCCCGCGGACGCGAGGGTCTTGCCGTCGGGGGAGAACACCGCGGAGCTGACCCAGCTCTTGTGCCCGACCAGCGGGGCGCCCAGCGGCTTGGGGTTCCGGCGGTCGCTGACGTCCCACAACCGCACCGTCTTGTCGTAGCTCGCGGTCGCCAGCGTCCGGCCGTCCGGGCTGAACGTCGTCAGGTACACCGCGCCCGTGTGCCCGGTCAGCGGCATCGCCAGCGGGGACGTCTCGGTCGACACGAGTCGCGTGTAGACGTCCAGGTCGTCCGGCCGCATCCGGTGCGCGACCAGGTCGAGCTGCGCGGACAGCGACGGATCGGTGTCCTGGAGGCGGTTCGCCTCCGCCACGACCCCGCGGAACACGGCCTCGTCCCGCTCCCGCACGGCGAGCACGGCGGCCGTGCCCGCGATCAGGGCGAGCACCACGACCACGGACACGGCGGCCCGGCGCACCCACGTCGACCGCCTGCGCTGCTGGCCCGACACGGCGAGGAAGGCGCTCGCGGTCGCGGTCAGCGACCCCGGTCCGGCCCCGTCGGCCCACTGCCGCGCGGTCTCCAGCCGGGCACCGCGGTAGAGCAGCGAGGAGTCGCGGTCCTGCGCCGCCCACGTGCCCGCGTCCTCTTCGAGCCGCTGGCGCAGCAGCGCTCCCTCGCGGTCCTGGTCGACCCACGCCCGCAGCCGCGGCCACGCTTGGAGCAGGGCCTCGTGGGTGATCTCGACCGACCCGGCGTCCAGCGTCACGAGCCGCGCCCTGGCCAGCACCTCCAGCGCTTCCTCGGCCGCCGACCGGTTGGCGGCCTGCTCCACCAGTTCGTGCCGGGTCGAGCGCCTGCGGGTGTCCTGCGTGTCGTCGCCGACCCGGACCAGCCGCAGCAGCAACGGTCGCGCGGCCCGCTGCGCGGCCGGGTCGAGGTCGGCCCACGCGCGTTCGGCCGTGGCCGCGACCGCGCCCTGGATGCCGCCCGCGGCCCGGTAGCCGCTGATGGTGAGCTTCCCGCCCTGCCTGCGCTGCCACGTGGCGAGCAGCGCGTGCGACAGCAGCGGCAGCGCGCCGGCGTCGTACGCGCCCTGCCTGCCCTGCGGCCGTCCACCGCGCACCCCGAGGTCGCGCAGCATCAGCTCGATCAGGCCCGGCTCCAGTTGCAGCCCGGCCGCCTTCGCGGGCCGCGACACCGCTTCGCGCAGCTCGGCCGACGTCATCGGACCGAGCACCATCTGCCGGTCCTGCAACGCGTCGGCCAGCTCCGGGTAGGCCAGGCAGCGGCCGTAGAAGTCGGCCCGGACCCCGAGCACGACCAGCACCGGGGGCGTGCCGCCGGGGGTCGACGGGGTGCACGCGGCGTGCAGCGCCTGCACGAACACCTGGAGCCTGGCCTCGTCGCCGCCGAGCGTGAACGCCTCCTCGAACTGGTCGACGACCAGGACGAGGCGTTCGGCGCCGTGGCCGCGCGCGTAGGCCGCGAACGCCGCCCGGATCTGGGTGGCGAACCGCACGACCCCCATCAGGGTGTGGTTGATGAACGAGTCCAGGCCCGCGGCCGCGTCGTGGTCCAGCCCGTCGAGGCCGAGCGCGAGGTCGAGCGCGTCGGCGAGCTCCGGCACCTGGTGCGCCAACTCCTTGAGCGGATCGGCGCCGGGTGTCATCAGCACCACCGGCCAGGCCGAGGAACCGTCGACGCCGAGATCACCGCGAGCGATCGACGGAATCATTCCCGCGCGCATCAGCGACGATTTACCGGCTCCGGAAGCGCCGACCAGCATCACGATTCCACTGGTGTCCGCGGCATTGCCCAAACGGCTCACCAATGCGGCCGTGCTTCGTTCCCTGCCGAAGAACCAACCGGAATCCTCGGGTCGGAATGCGGCCAATCCGCGATAGGGGCAGAGACCCGATTCCTCGGTGTGCGAATCGTCGTCCGCGGAATCGGCGGCGCCCACCGGGCTCGCCTGCGCCTCTTCCCACAGCCCGCGCCACGCGACCATGTCGTAGAGGTCCGGAACAGCCGGTGTGGACCGCAATTTGCGGGCTTCACCGATCAAGATCTCCAGTACGACGGACAGGGCGGCGAAGCGGGCCGGCACGTTGCGACCACGGCGCCAATCGCTGACCCGTTGCGCCGTCGCGCGCACGGGCCGGTCCTTCTCGTCGGTGCGGCGGGCCCGCGTGACCGACTCGGTGACCTTCTTCAGGGGCGGGTCGCCCGCCTCGGCGTAGAGCAGGGCGAACCTCTCGGCGAACACCCCGCGCGGTCCCATCCCCGGACCGGAACTGCTCATCCGCTGGCCTGCCATCCGTTGTGGATCCGGACCGGAAAACCCGACGAGTACATGTGATCAGGTCTTTTGTCGGCCGTGGAAACTCTGGGCACTCCAGCCTAACGACTTCCCCTGTCAAGCTGCTCCACGACGTTCCGCCCATCCGTCGGCAGTGCGAAGGAGACCTGATACCAGTGGTTTCGAAGTCGGCCGTCGAATGTCACGGATCGTTCTCCGCTGAGAGGTCCTGGGGGTCTTCTCAGCGGCCGTGTGTCGAGCGACCGGGTCGCTGGCACGGTGCTGCAACCTGACCGGAGGCCGCTCGGTCCTGCGGCGGTCCTACCCACCGCCGGGGGAGCTCGGGTGTGCCCGGTGCTCCGGCTCGTCCTCGAATCGCGGGCTGGTGGACGGGTCGACATCCCGTTGGCGCGGTTGGCCCGTCTGGCCACCGCGCGGTGAACGCCGGAGCGTCCGCTGCGGGAACCTTCGTGTTCCCGCAGCGGCTCCGGCGTCTTATCGGCCGTTGCCGACGACCGCGTCGACCGCGAGCGCCAAGCTGTCGCCGGTCGCTTTCGGGTCGTCCAGATAACCGCCGACCATCGCACCGTCGCGCAGCATGACCACCGCGCGCGCCGCCCGTTCGGGATTGGGGTGCCCTATCGCCTCGACGAGTTCGGTAACAGCGTTTATGAACCACGCGCGGTGCTCCGCCACGACTTCCCGAACGGGAT
>DATMCA010000857.1:0-15139 GCA_035559015.1 Umezawaea sp.
GGGTGCGGGGCGAGGGGGTTCCGGCCGAGCGGATGGCGGAGCTGGTCCGGGTGCTGCCGGAGGCGCAGCGGGAGATCCTGCTGCTGAGGGTGGTCGTCGGGCTGTCGGCGGAGGAGACGGCCGCGGCGGTGGGGATGGAGACGAGTGCGGTTCGGGTGGTCCAGCACCGGGCGTTGAACGAGCTCCGACGGCAGGTGGCGACGGGATCGGGCAAGGAGAAGGTGTAGGACGCCCAACACCCGTCGAGCACCGTTGCGCGGACGTGAGAACGTTGTGGGGTTCGGTGACCATGGCGGGGGTGTGCAGTGGCTCGGTCCGTGACGATCACCGGGGCACGGGCCGTGGAACACCTGTCGGCCGCGGAACTGGTCGAGGTGTTCGTGGACTACGTGCTGCCGTTCGCGGTGGCCGAGGCCCGGTTCTTCGTGGGTGGAGCCGTGGGGGTCGACACGGCGGCGCTGGAGTGGCTGGCCGAGGAGACCAAGGCCGAGGTGACGGTGGTCGTGCCGCGGACCGTGCGCGACCAGCCCGACCAGGCCTCCGCGGCGATCCTGAAGTGGCACGGGGCCGGGCGGCTGGCCGAACTGGTCGAGCTGGACATCGACGAGGTCGGCATCGACGCCTACCTGGCGCGGAACCGGTGGATGGTCGACAAGAGCGACCTGGTCATCGGGTTCCCGAGGTCCGGCGACCAGGGGAGCGGCACCGGCTACACGCTCGGGTACGCGGCCTCGCAGGGCAAAGCGCTGCTCGTCGTGCCTATCTAGGCAGCGGGAGGAAGCTGTCCGGCGGCCAGTCCGGGGGCGGCTTGCGGGCGATGTAGATGTACGCCTCGCCGAAGCTGGTGTCCGAGCGCCAGCAGTCCCACTGGTCGAGTTCGACCTCGCAGTAGCGGTTGAGGAGGGTGGCCAGCTGCCGCATCTCGTCCTCGGACATCCGATCCGGCCTATCCTGGGTGGTCACCCCACAACCCTACGGCTGAGCGGGTGTTATTCCGCCGTGTTGGGCCCGGCTGGTGGGATCGTTGGTCATGCGCAACGAGGAGATCATGCAGCGGGCCATCGGTGTGCTCACGCTGATGCACGGTGGCGACGGCGAAGCGGATGATCTGCGCCTTGCGCTGAAGCTGCTCCAGGAGGACGTGTTCAGCTACTCCGTGGCGGTTCCCGACTCCGCGACGGAGGACGTGGCGGAGTTCGTCCGGGTGGCGCTGGAGCAGGTGATGGCACGGGTGGCGGCGTTCACCGCCGGGCTGACGCTGGGGTTCCAGGCGGTCGCGCACGCCTACGAGGAGCAGTGCGAGGACGCGGACGTGCCGACGGTGTTGCAGCAGCTGGCCTTGCGGCTGGAGTCCCAGGGAGGTGAGGAACGGCCTGCCTGACGGGGTCCGGGCAGGCCGTTCGGGAGACCTAGAGCTTGCACTCCAGCAGCTTCGCGAACGCCGCCTGGCCCGCCTTGCTCGGGTGGAGGACGGCCACGGGGCCTTCCTGGCCGGGCGCCAGGGCGTCCAGACCGCGGTAGAACGGGGTGCCGCCCTGGCAGGCCGAGTGGCCCTCGAACTCGGCGCGCAGCGTGCCGTTGTCGTTGTAGGCGCTGGCGTAGGTCGCGTTCACGCCGCGGTGGCGGGCCGCGCGGACGCCGTCGCGGATGGCCTGGTCCACGCCCTTCGAGACGGTGGCGCCCTCGGCGCGCTCCGGGAGGGTCAGGATGCCGTCGCCGCAGATCGGGTCCAGCGGCACGTCGGGCGCGTTGGCGCCGGGGGCGAAGGCGCGGCCGTACCCGCCGAGGACGACGCGGGCGCGGGGGCTGCGCTGCTTGATGTCGCCGAGCAGCGCGGTGAGCTTGGTGGTCATGGCGGGCAGTTGGCCGAGGACGAGCTGGGCGCCCGCGCCGGTGCAGTCCGACGTGATGCAGAGACCGGCGTAGTCGGCGAAGCTGACGTCGTTCCCGCCGATCGTGAGGAACACCAGATCAGTGGTGGCCGCCAACGAGTCCAACTGGGGCGCCTGGCCCTTGAACGTGGTGCTCAGATCCGGAATCGCGGCCCCGCTGCACATCACGTTGGTGAAGTCCACCTGCTTTCCCCGAGATCGAAGGTCGGCCACCACGACGGCCGCCGCCGAATTGGCGCTCCGATAGCAGACGCCCTCGGTTCCCGGTTCGTAGTCACCTGCTCCGGTGCCCGCCGCGTAGGAGTCGCCCAGTGCCACCACCTGCATCGACCGGTGAGTTCCGGCGTTGGCGGCGGGTGCCACCACGAGTGCGAGAGCGCAGGCGAACAACGCAGTTCCGAGCTTTTTCATCTGTTTCCCCATCCCCATTCGAGCAGAACGGGGCGCACGCTAGCAGGAAGCGCATTCAGTATTTGTTACCGCGACCAATCAAGACAGTCACGGCAGTTCGGCCAATACCGAATCGGTGAACGCGGGCCACGTCTCTATCGCCCATTTACCGAAGGGGCGATCGGCCAGTGCGACGCACGCCGCGCCCGCCACCGGGTCCACCCACAGGAACGTGCCGCTCTGGCCGAAGTGGCCGAACGTGGCGGGTGAGCTGGACGAACCGGTCCAGTGCGGCGACTTGCCGTCGCGGATCTCGAACCCGAGGCCCCAGTCGTTGTCGCGCTGGTTGCCGTAGCCCGGTAGGACGCCCGCCAGTCCGGGGAACACGACCGCCGTCGCCTCCTCGACGAGCGCGGCCGACACGAGCTTCGGCGCCTGCAGCTCGGCGGCGAACAGGGCCAGGTCGGCCACCGTCGACACGGCCCCGGCGGCGGGGCTGCCGTCCAACGCGGTCGCCCCCATGCCGAGCGGCTGGAACACGGCTTCGGCCAGGTAGTCGCGGAACGCGAACCCGGTCGCCTCCTCCACGGCCTCCGCCAGCACCTCGAACCCGGTGTTGGAGTAGATCCGCCGGGTGCCGGGGGACGCCTGGGCCGTGCGGCTGTCGAACGCCAGCCCGGACGCGTGCGCGATGAGGTGCCGCAGCGTCGAACCCTCCGGGCCCGCGGGCTGGTCCCACTCGACCGCGCCCTCCTCGACGGCGACCAGCACGGCGTACGCCACCAGCGGCTTCGTCACGGACGCGAGCGGGAACGGCCGGTCGACCTCGCCGTGGGTGCCCGCGACGCGGCCGTCCGAGGTGACCACGGCGGTCGCCGCGTTGTCGACCGGCCACTCGGACACCGCGCGCAGGCTCTCCATGGCCCCAACGTTAACGTCGTGCCGTGTCGATCCGTGAGTTGATCGTGCTGGGCACCGCCAGCCAGGTCCCGACCCGTGCGCGCAACCACAACGGCTACCTGCTGCGGTGGGACGCCGAGGGCCTGCTGTTCGACCCCGGTGACGGCGCCCAGCGGCAGATGCTGATGGCCGGGGCCGCGGCGAGCGACATCACCCGGATCTGCGTCACGCACTTCCACGGCGACCACTGCCTCGGCCTGCCGGGCATCGTGCAGCGGCTGTCGCTGGACAAGGTGACGCGCCCGGTGTTCGCCCACTACCCGGCGTCGGGGCAGCACTTCTTCGAACGGCTGCGGCACGCCAGCTCGTTCTACGACGTCACGGACATCCGCCAGGAGCCCGTGGAGGCCGAGGGCGTCATCGCGTCGGGTCCGTTCGGCACGGTCGAGGCGCGCAGGCTCGACCACTCGCTGGACACCTTCGGGTACCGCCTGGTCGAGCCGGACGGGCGGCGGATCCTGCCGGACAAGCTGAAGGAGCACGGGATTTCCGGACCGATGGTCCGCGAACTCCAGGAGAAGGGTGCGCTCGCCGGCGTGACCCTGGAGCAGGTGAGCGAGCCCCGGCCGGGTCAGCGGTTCGCGTTCGTCATGGACACCAGGCTGTGCGACGGCGTCTACGCGCTGGCGGAGCGGGCCGACATGCTGGTGATC
The DNA here is from genome assembly GCA_035559015.1 of Umezawaea sp. Lineage (GTDB taxonomy): Bacteria > Actinomycetota > Actinomycetes > Mycobacteriales > Pseudonocardiaceae > Umezawaea. The sequence continues at coordinate 3,896 of DATMCA010000857.1, forward strand.
GAGTCGACCTACCTGCACGAGGACGAGCGTCACGCGGTCGACCACGGCCACCTGACCGCCCGCCAGGCCGCGACCGTCGCCGCGGAGTCCGGGGTGCGCAAGCTCGTGCTCACGCACTTCTCCCAGCGCTACCCGGACGCGTCGCGGTTCCACGCGGAGGCGGCCGAGGTGTTCGACGGCGAGGTCGTGGTCGCCAGGGACCTCGAACGGATCCCGGTGCCTAAGCGCGGCTGAGCCACTGGTCGCGGACGAGGTCGTCGAGCGCCGAGCGCTCCGGTTCCCAGCCGAGCACCCGCCGCAGCCTGCCCGTGTCCGCCCGGAGTTCCGCCACCTCACCCTCGTGCGCGGGCGCGCGCACGAGCGGCACCGGGCGGCCGGTGACCCGCTCGACGGAGTCGACCACGTCCCGCACGCTCGCCGCGGTCGCGCCGACGTTGAAGACGTCGTGGTCCCCGACCCGGATGTGCGCCAGCGCCAGCACGGCGGCGGCCGCGACGTCCTCCACGTGCACGAAGTCCCGCACCGCGGACCCGTCGCCGAACACCGTCAACGGGGTTCCGCCCGCCGCCGCGGCGACCGCACGGGCGATCACGCGGGTGCCGTCGCGGTCGACGCCGCCCGCCGCGTTGAACAGCCGCAGGGTGGTCGAGCCGATCCGGCCGGACCGGGCGGTCCACTCCACCGCGTCCTCGGCGGCGGCCTTGGAGGCGGCGTACGGGTTGGCCGGGGCGCGCGGGCAGTCCTCGGCGATCGGCTGCGAGAGGGGCGCGCCGTAGACCCCGGCGGTGGAGACGAACACCACACGGGACCCCTCCGGCAGTGCGGCCAGGAGGTTCACCGTGCCGGTCACGTTGACGTCGTAGTAGTGCAGCGGCCGTTCGAACGACTCCCGCACGTGGGCCACCGCCGCGAGGTGCACGACCGCGTCGACGCCCTCCGCGGCGAGGGCCAGCGCGGCGGGATCCCGCAGGTCGGCGCGGGCGGACTCGACCCCGTCCCGGCCGTCGGTCGTGTGCGCCAGCACCCGGACGGAGTGGCCCGCGGCGACCAGCCGGCCGACGACCGCGCCACCGATGAACCCGGACGCACCGGTGACGAGGACTCGCATGGGCCCATTCCAGCAGCCACCCCCGAACGGGTTGCGGACAGCTGGCCAAAAATAGGGCTAAAGGTCTCGTTCGAGTGGACCGATGTAACTCAAGTGAGTTACCCCCATCCAGCCGTGCACATGAGCATCGACAGTGCGCTGGCCGAGCACGCAGACCTGATGGCCAAGCGCCAGCGGTTCCTGGAGGACGCCGCCGCGATCGTCGCCGCCGCGCCCGCCTCGGAGGACGAGCTGTCCTCGTTCCACATCGCGTTCCCCAAGCCCAAGGGGGCACGCGCGTTCCTCAACCGTGTTGACCAGGTACTTCGGGACGCCGCCCGCTGATCTTCGCCGCACGACCCGCGGTCGTCGGGGGAGCGCCCCACGACTTTCACCGGGTTGTTGCCGGACCGTGCTTCGCCGATCCATCCGGGTGCCTCTACAGTGCGGATCACCCGGCGCTCGCCGGTGCTCTCCACCGCTGCTCATCTAAGCGAGATCTCGGCGATGACTCCTGTCTTCTTCGCGCTCCACGAGCGCCTTCGCACGTTGTTCGGCGACCGCAAGGTCGTGCTCGCCGGGGGTACGCGGCTCAGCAGTCGCGTGACCGAGCTGAACCAGCTCGGTGCTCGCCATACGCTCGTCCTCTCGACGGACGACCACGCGCCGCTGCACGACTCCGAGGTGTCCCGCTGGGTGCCCCTCGGCATCGCGGGCGGGTTCGTCGCGGTGGAGCAGCGCAGGCTGACCCAGCTCCTCGAACGCCCGAACGCCAGGGTGCGCGCGATCCTCGACGACTTCGACCCGGAGGGCGAGGCGCTGGTCATCAGCACCCCGTACATCTCCACGGCCGAGTTCGCCGGGCGTCCCGTCCTCAACGCCCGCCGCCCCGAGTGGGTCGAGCTGGAGAACAAGACCACGATCGACGCGCTGTGGGACGAGCTGTCCGCGCCCCGCGCCCCGGCCGTGGTCCTGGACCTCGACTTCGAGGCGCTCTGGGACGCGACCGAGAAGCTCGACCGCGGTGCCGGCGTCGTCTGGTCCGGTGACGGTCCCGCGATCAACGGCGGGGCGAACTTCGTCCGCCGGGTGCGGTCCCGCGAGGAGGCGGCCGACGCCTTCGAGGTGCTCGCGCCGAAGTGCGACTTCGTCCGCGTGATGCCGTTCCTGGAGGGGATCCCGGTCAGCGTGCACGGGATCGTGTTCCCGGACGGGACGGCGGTGCTGCGGCCGATCGAGATGGTCGTGCCCCGCCGCGCGGGTTCGGCGAGGTTCCTCTACGCGGGCTGCGCCTCGTACTACGACCCTCCCACGTGGATCCGCGACGAGATGCGCAACCTGGCCCGCCGCGTCGGCGAGCGGCTGCGCGAGACCGTCGACTACCGCGGCACGTTCACGCTCGACGGCATCGCGACCGAGGACGGCTTCCTGCCGACGGAGATCAACACCCGCTACGGCGGCGCGATGGTCTGCTTCGAGGACGCCCTGCCGCAGCTCCCGGTGTCGCTGGTCCAGGTCGCGCTGGTGGCCGGGCACGACCTCGGGATCTCCTCCATGGAGTTCGAGGAGCTGCTCCTCGACGCGGCGGACGGCTTCCGCGCCGGTTCGGTCGGCGCGAACGTCCGCGCGGTCAACCCGACCGAGGTCGTGGAACGGCCGATCGTCTTCACCGAGTGGTCCTGCCGGTTCGCGCACCCGGAGGAGGCCCCGCAGGCCACGCTCCGGCTGCGCCCGTCACCGCTGGGAGCCCGGCTGGAGCTGGACTTCCACGCCGAGCAGCTCCAGCCCGGCCGCGCGGTCGCCGCGCTCACGGTCGCCGCGTTCGCGTTGGCCGACCAGGAGTGGGGCACGTGCCTCGGCCCGCTGGAGCCCGCGATCCCGATCCCGGACGAGGTCCTGGTGGCGGTCGAGCTGGGCGAAGCCGTCACGGCTTAGCGGAACCCTCCGGGCTGAGCCGCGCGGCTCAGCCCGGAGGTCCGTACGCGGCGCGGAAGGCCAAGCGGTAACCCATCAGCGCCATGGTGACGGCGCCGGGCTGGTGCGGCGGGAACTCGTCGTCCTCGTAGGCGCGCAACAGGTCCGGGTAGTCCTGGGCGGTGCCCAGCAGCGCCCAGTGGTCGGACTCCTCGCCCTGCACGAGGTGGTGGGCGACCGCCGCCGCGTCGACGAGCACGGCGGACGAGTGGTGGCTGCCGCCGTGCGCGATGCCCCACACCACGCGCGCCGTCTGCTTCGGCACGACCTCCGGCACGGCGGTCGCCAGCGCGACCACGCACGCCACCTCGGCGTTGGCCAGCGACTCGAACACCTTCGGCGCCGCTTTCGCGACGGCGTAACGGGTCTGCGTGATCCAATCGGGTGATAGCCGGGGGAGTTCGCGGCCCACCGCGTTCCACCTCCGCCAAGTGCGCTTGCCGTCCTCGGTGAACCCGCACCCCGCCAGGCCCAACGCGGCCAGCAGGAAGATCAGCCGGTCGCGGACGTCCGGCGCGACCTTGTAGTTCGCGCCCAGCTCGGCCAGGAACGGCACGGCGGAAGCGCTCGCCTCGGACACGGTGTCCTCGGGCAGCAGCCGGTCGACGAGGGTGGCCAGCGAGGCCGCCCGGAGGGACAGGTCCTCGTCGACGACACCGCGCAGCAGCTCGTCGATCCCGCGCGCCGACCCGCGCCCGTCCGACAAGTCGTTCCAGGGCACGGCTTCCAGACCACGCAACGGATCCGGCCGTTGCCAGGCGGGCGGCAGCTCCATAGCCGGGAACCTACGGGATGCCGTGTGGACTGCGGCGTCGCCGGGCTGACGGGTCGTCTGCGACAACGGGTGACACCCAGCCGTACGATCACGCTCGTGCCGTCGCCCGTAGCCCTCCGCGGCGCCACCTACCGGGTGGCGGACCTGTTCTCCGGAGCCGGTGGGATGAGCCTCGGCTTCCACGCCCACCCGGACTTCGCCGTCGTCGGTGCCGCCGACGCCCAGATCGGCAAGCCGTCGTCGAAGCTGGGGTCGTTGCGCTGCAACGGCACCTACCGCGCGAACATCGGCATCGACCCGCTGGAGCTGGACCTGGCGGCGGTCGACCCCGCCGTGGTGCGCGAGGCGTGGGGGCTGGCGCGCGGTGAGCTGGACGTGCTGGTGGCGTGCCCGCCGTGCTCGGGGTTCAGCCGGACCACCGCCGCGAACCACCTGCGCGACGACCCGCGCAACTCCCTCGTCGGCCGGGTCGCGGCGTACGCGGCCGAGCTGCGGCCCCGCGTGGTGCTGATGGAGAACGCCCGCGAACTGGTCAAGGGCAGGCAGAGGCACCACCTCGAAGGACTGGCGGACGAGCTGGACAAGCTCGGCTACCGGGTCGCGGCGGCGTCCCACCTGCTGTCCCGGTTCGGCCTGCCGCAGCTGCGCGAGCGCGCGCTGGTGGTGGCCGTGGACGCCGGGCTGCCGCTGCGGACGCTGGAGGACCTGTGGGAGGGCCGGGAGGTCCGCCCGTCGGCGATCACCGTCCGCCGGGCGATCTCGCGGCTGCCCGCCGTGCCCGCCGGGTACGCGCACCCGAAGGACCCGACGCACGTGTCGCCGACGTTCCGCCAGGACCGGACGCTGCATCGGATGCGGGCGATCCCGGTCGACGGCGGCTCGTGGGCCGACCTCGTGGGTTCCGAGGCGACCGCCGCGCTGCTCAACCCGGCCCAGTTGAAGATCATCGAAACGGGCCGCTGGGGGTCCCACCCGGACGTCTACGGTCGGATGTGGTGGGACGAGCCCGCGCGGACGATCAAGCGCGAGTGCGCCCACGTCGGCAACGGCCGGTACGCGCACCCGCAGCAGCACCGGCTGTGCACCGTGCGCGAGATGGCGTTGTTGCAGGGGTTCCCGCGCCGGTTCAAGTTCGACGTGTCCATCCTGGGCAACGCCTACCGGCACATCGGCGACGCGGTGCCGCCGATGATCGCCTACCAGCTCGCCGGGCTGACCCGGTGGATCCTCAGCGGCCAGGAGCCGGACGTCGGGGCGCTGTGCCTGCCGGGGACGTCCCTGCGCGCGAGCGACATCCGGCAGACCGCTCCCGCCGAGCTGGTGGCGTAGATCACCAGGTCAGGTGACGTGCTGCTCCCGTTGGTCCAATCGCGACACCCAAGAGGCGGTGTGGACGCCCGAGGCGGGTCCATTGGTTGCAGATGGTTTGATCACCTTCTCGTAACGGTGTGACCACAGAACGGTCAGTCCTTCACTGTTGAACCTTCATTAACAGTGTCCGACCTGCGGAAACGCCATTGTGGACCGGGTGGTCTGCGGGCCGTCCCGATGCGCTCCGGAAGCGTGAACGTGATCATGTGGTGACATTTGATCGTCCACAGTGGATGTCCGACCTGCGTTCTCGCTGATCGTAGCCATTGCGGGACGCACGGTTACCCTAAGCCGATCGTGTGTAACCCGATCGGATAGTGTTCCGCCGACTCCTGTCGAATCCGCGTGAAGTTCGGGGCCCCTGAGCCCCCTGCAGGACGACAAGATCCCACATTCTTTGTCACCCGATTCGGGCTAGTCAGAGAGCTTGAAGGAGATCCATGACATCCCGGTTGAGCGCCTCGCGCATTGGTGCGGCAGTCCTAGGCGCCTCACTCGCCCTGCTGGTTTCAGCCCTCCCCGCCGCGGCTGAGGTCCACGTCAAGCCGAAGCCCGCCTGGGACCAGGGCGGTGCCGACGTCTTCCTCGAAGGCAAGGACAAGAAGCTCGACACCAGCCTCATCGGCCTGGAGATCGACGGCACGAACACCAAGGTCCAGGCCTACTGCGTCGAGCTGCCGACCCCGCTCGAACACGGCGAGGGGCTCAAGGAGGTGCCGTGGGACAAGCACCCCAACCCCACCACCAAGTTCAAGGAGAACGCGGGCAAGATCGCGTGGATCCTCCAGCACACCTTCCCGCTGGTGAAGGCGCAGGAGCTGGGCAAGGTCGTCGGCAAGGACCTCGACGAGAACGAGGCCATCGGCGGGACCCAGGCCGCCATCTGGCACTTCAGCGATGACGCCAAGCTGGACAAGGGCCGGACCAGGAACGACGACATCTCCGCCCTCTACGACTACCTGACCACCAAGGCGGAGCAGGCCACCCCGGAGCCGACCCCGACCCTGACGGTCGACCCCAAGGAGAAGGCGGGCAACGCCGGCGACCTGATCGGCCCGTTCACCGTCACCACGACGGCCGGTGAGGTCGTCCTCAAGGCCGACCTGCCCGAGGGCGTCTTCCTCGCGGACGAGAACGGCAACCCCCTGGCCGACCCGAAGGCCGGCACGCTCGCCGTGCAGGACGCGGGCACCAAGACCGAGAAGTTCTTCATCAAGGTCCCGGAGGGCACGCCGGACGGCAAGGCGTCGTTCTCCGTCGAGGCGAACGCCGAACTGGCCCAGGGCCGCCTGTTCGTCAGCAGCAACGACCGGAAGCAGACGCAGTCCCTGGTCGTGGCCTTCCCGGCCAAGGTCAACCTGAAGGCCGAGGGCTCGGTGTCGTGGGCCACCGCCCCGTCCAGCAGCACCCCGCCGCCGTCCAGCACCGTGACGACGCCGCCGTCCACCACGGAGTCGGTGCCGTCCTCCACGCCGGCGCCCACCACGACCACCACCCCCGTTCCCGCGGGTGGCAGCAGCGGTGAGCTCGCCAGCACCGGCGCGTCGATCTTCGTGCCGCTGATCGTCGGCATCGTGCTCATCGGCGGTGGCGCCGCGGCGCTGCTGGTGATGCGCCGCAAGAAGTCCGCCAACTAGTCCCACCAGCACGTGAGAACGCCCCCGCGAGCACCGCTCGCGGGGGCGTTCTCGTGCGTCGGCCCGCTAGCGGCGCCTGATGCCCGCCACCGAGATGTCACCGTCGGCGACGGCCACGTCCCGCGCGGACGAGGCGCCGGACAGCAGCACCCGCACCGGGTCGCGGAAGTCCTTGATCAGCTCGATCCGCTGCACCGGCTTCGCGGTCGGGATGACCGCCTCGGCCTCCCAGGTGCGGCCCAGCACCACCCGGTAGGTGTTCACGTTCGGCTTGCCGTCCTCGGTCGCGTAGACCCGCCACGTCGCCAGGCCCAGCGGCTCCATCTCCCGGACCCGCAGCCCGCGTGCGACCTCCCTGGTCTGCCACCTGAACCCGTTCCACCAGGACAGGTAGTCGTGCAGAGGTCCCTTGTCCTCGTCACCGCTGAACCACAGCAGGAACGGCCGGCCGAGGTTCGTGCCGACCAGCTGGATGTAGTCCGGTGACTTGACCCCGTTCGGCAGCGTCAGCGGCGTCTCGGCGACCTTGAGGTGCGCCTCCTGGTCCACGTCGTCGACCTGGGTGCCCAGGTCCCGCCCGCTCGCCGAGTAGAAGTGCAGGTTCCTCGGGTTGAACCAGGTGTAGTAGACGTTGCGGTGGTACCGGTCGTGCAGGTGGCCTTCGGGACCGCCGCCCGCGAGCGTGTAGACGATCCGGACGCGACCGTCGGGCTCCTGCCGCAACTGGCCGAAGTAGGTCTCGTTCATGTTGTCGGTCCGGGTGTCCGACCCGAGCGCGAACTTGTTCCCGGTCAGCTCCTGCGAGGTCTGCCAGGTCTGGCCGTCATCCCTGGACACCACGTACTGCATGGGGCGGGTATCGGTCGGGATCGACGGGTCGAGGTCGTGCGAGGTCTCGCGGAAGAACACGAAGATCGTGCCGTCGGCCGTGACGAACGGCATCGGGTACGTGGCCGCGTCCTTCGAGATCACCCGCTCGGACCAGACGCCCTCCGACGAGTGCGGCCGGGGTGCGCGGTTGAGCACCAGTTCGACGTTGTGCCTGCCCCGGAAGGAGAGCAGGTGGCCGTCCCGCGCCTGCACGAGCGTGGGGTAGTTGTGCGAGTCCGAGTCGCCGTCCGCGTACTTCACGGGCGTCGACCACGCGTTCGTGCGGTGGTCGAAGGACTGGGCGTAGTTGTCCTCGTGCTGACCGGCCCAGGAGACGAACGTCCTCTTCGCGACGGCGTCGTACAGACCGCCCGCCACGGGACGTCGATCACTGCGTGCCGCGACCGAGGTGGCCGTGGTCGTCGTCGTGAACTCGGCGGTCCGCTCCGGGGTGGCGTTCGCCGGAGCGGTCAGGACCGTGAGCAACAACAGCGGCGGCGCCATGAGGCGCGTGAGCCGAAACATCGTGGCGTTCCTCCTGGTGATGGCCGTGTGATACGGCCGACCAGGCGGCGGCGCGGTCATCTTCGCACGCGACACGCGGATTTGGTCCAGTGTTGACCGGGCCGAAGTTCGGCATCGGGCGTAGCGTGACCGCCGTCCGTTTGGCCGTGGGGCTCGGGGAGGCGCTCCGGTACCCTTCCCTGGAGTACGGAGGAGCACCTGTGAACTTCGATGAGATCAAGAACAAGGCCGCCGAGCTGCTCGAGCAGAACCACGAGAAGGTGGACGAGGGCATCGACAAGGCGGCCGAGTTCGCCGCGGGCAAGTTCGGCCACGACGACCAGATCAAGTCGGTCGCCGAGAAGGCCAAGGACTTCCTCCCGGGTGGGCAGTGAACTCCTTCAACACGGATGAGCGGGTGGCCCCGGTCGGGGAGACCCGCTCTCCTTCTGCGTCCGCACGCCGTCCCGAGATGGTGACCTGGCAGGGCTACCGGGAGCCGCGGCTCGAACAGGTGCGCCTGCTCCTGTCCGACCAGCGGCGCCTGCGCGCGTCCGGTCGCCTCGTCACGGCCGGACCGAACGAGCAGTTCAGCGCCTCGTTCGAGCTGGGTGTCGGCGAGGAGGGCACGGTGAAGCGCCTCCTGCTCCGCAGTGCCACCGTGGAGGAGGAGAAGCAGATCTCGCTGAGCCGGGGCGCGGACGGCGCCTGGCTCGTCGACACCGGCAAGGGCTCCGAGCGGGCCGAGTTCGACGGGGCGATGGACGTGGACGTCCAGTTCGTCGTCCTCTTCAACTCGATCCCGATCCGGCGGCTCGGTCTGCACCGCGAAGCGGGTGAGGCCGTGCTCCCGGTCGTGCGGGTGTCGCTGCCGGACCTGTCCGTGCAGGTGGTCCAGCAGACGTACCGGACGGTCTCGGTCGGCGAGGAGACCTCGGTGGTCAACTTCAGCTCCGGCGAGTTCTCGTCCGACCTGGTCGTGGACGCGCAGGGCGTGGTCGTGGACTACCCGCAGGTGTCCCGGCGCATCTAGGTCACGCCCGGACGGCGATGGCCAGCCCCTGACCGACGCCCACGCAGGCGGCGGCGATGCCCAGTCCGCCGCCGCGGGCCCGCAGGTGGCGGCAGAGGTCGAACACGACCCTCGGCATCGACGCCCCGAGCGGGTGGCCGTAGGCGATGGCCCCGCCGTGCACGTTCACCTTCTCCCGGTCGATCTCGGGCAGGTGGTGCAGCACGGACAGCGCCATCGCGGCGAACGCCTCGTTGATCTCCCACAGCGCCACGTCGGCCGCGTCGATCCGGCGGCGGGCCAGCAGCTTCCGGATCGCGCTGATCGGCGCGAGCGTGAACCGCTGCGGCTCGACCGCGGTGACCGCGCTGCCGACGATCTCGCCCAGCGGCTCCAGCCCCAGTTCGGCCGCCACCTCGTCGGTGCCCATCAGCGCGGCGGCGGCCCCGTCGTTGATCGGCGACGAGTTGCCCGCGGTGACCGGGCCCTTCTCCGAGAACGCCGAGCGCAGCTTCCGCAGCTTCTCCAGGCTGGTCTCGGGCCGCACGGACTCGTCGCGGCGGATCGCCGTGCCGTCCGGGAGCTGCACCGGGAACACGAAACCCTCGTGCACGCCCGCGTCCCACGCGGCCGCCGCCCGGCGGTGGGAGCGCAGCGCGAACGCGTCCATCTGCCCCCGGTTGACGCCGATCTCCCCGGCCACGACCTCGGCGGCGCGGCCGAGCGGCACGGTCCACTTCGCGGGCATCCTCGGGTTGACCGGCCGCCAGCCCAGGGCCGTGGACGCGGTCTCCAGGCGGTCCGCGAACGGCTTCTCCGGCCGCGGCACCACGAACGGCGCTCGGGTCATCCCCTCCACGCCACCCGCGATCACCACGTCCGCGTCACCGAGCGACAGGGCCCGCGCGGCCTGGACGACGGCTTCGCCGCCCGACGCGCACAGCCGGTTGATCGTCACGCCCGGCACGCTCGTCGGCAGCCCCGCCAGCAGCGCGGCCATCCGGGCCACGTCCCGGTTCTCCTCGCCCGCCCCGTTCGTGTTGCCGTAGAGGACGTCGTCGATCCGGGCCGGGTCGAGGTGGTCGCCGTGCCTGCGCATCAGCTCGCTGATCGGCAGCGACGCCAGGTCGTCCACCCGGATGCCGGCCAACCCTCCCCGGTAGCGGCCGAACGGGGTGCGGGCGACGTCGAGGACCAGGGCACGCGACATGTTCCCATCTTGCCCCCGAAAACGGCCGTCGGCCGATCGTCCGGTCTACTCGGCGATGAAGAACGACACGAACGCCGAGGCGGGCCTGGTCGCGCTCTCGGTGCTGAACGCCTTGATCTCGATCATGTGCGGACCAGGGGCCAGACCGCTGGTGTTGAGCGCGAGCCGCCACTGACCGGCCACGGCCGGACCGTCCTCGGCCGTCGGGACGGCGGCCACCTGGTCGCCGTCCAGCCGGATCGTGAACCCGGCCAGTCCCGGCAGCCGCGCGGTCGTGCGCCTGCCCTCCAAGCCGTCCAGCACGACGTCGAGGACGAGCCTGCCCGCCTGGAGCGGCCTGCCGTCCGGCACCGGCTCGCCGCTCGCGTCGAGCACCCTCCCCGTCGCCCTGGCCAGGTCCAGCTCCACGCCGTTCAACGCCTCGGTCTCGGTGCTCGGCGGGGGCGTCGTCGGCGCACCGGCCCTCGGGACCAGCTCCAGGTCGACGTGGGTCAGCTGGATCCGCATGGGCCGCGGTGCCACCACGCTGACCAGCACGTGCTTGTCCTGGCCCAGCAGCAGCAACGACTCCGGCGGCAGGTCGGCGACCACGGGGTAACCGCTCTCCGGCCGCCACGCCGTGCCCGGCACCGCGGGCCGCAGCGGCACGGTCACGCCTCCGACCACCGCGGTGAACTCGGGTGCGAGCCCGGAGCCGTCGGTGTGCACGACGCTCATCCGCAACCGCCCGCCGAGCACGTCGGGCAGCGGGCCCGAGCCGGGGTCGACCTTCGTCGTGGCCCCGACCTCGACCCGCACGTTCGG
>DATMCA010000858.1:0-3718 GCA_035559015.1 Umezawaea sp.
TACCGGCCCGAGGACGTCGTGTACTGCCCGCTGCCGCTGTCGTTCGACTACGGCATGTACCAGTTGTTCCTCGGCGCGATCAGCGGCGCGCACGTGCGCGTCGGGCTGCCCGCGGAGGTCGGACCTTCCTTGCTGCGCAACGTGGTCGAGTCGGGCGCGACGGTGCTGGCGTCCGTTCCCGCCGTCGCCGAGACCCTCGCCCGGTTGCTGCGGCGACCCGGCGCGCGCGTTCCCGCGCTGCGGCTGCTGACCAACACCGGCGCCGCGATGCCGCCCGAGCCGCTGGTGGCCCTGCGGGCGGCGATCCCGACGCTGCGGGTGCAGCTCATGTTCGGGCTCACCGAGTGCAAGCGGGCCACGATCAACCCGCCGGACGCGGACCTGGAGCGGCCGGGCTCCTGCGGGGTCGCGCTGGCGGGCACCGAGGTGTTCGCGATCGACGCCGACGGCGTCCGCCTGCCCGCGGGGGAGATCGGCGAACTCGTCGTCCGCGGCCCGAACGTGATGGCGGGCTACTGGCGCCGACCCGACCTCACCGCGCAGCGGTTCCACCGCGACCAGGGCCTGTTCCCGCAACTGCGGACCGGCGACCACGGGTGGCTCGACGAGGACGGCTACGTGTACTTCGTCGGCAGGCTGGACGACCTCTACAAGGAGCGCGGGTTCCGGGTCAGCGCCACGGAGGTCGAGGCCGCCGCCCGGCGGCTCCCCGGCGTCGAGTCGGCGGCGGTGGTGCCGCCCCTGGACGGCAACCCCGCCCTGCTGGCCGTGGTGGGCGACCTCACCGCCGAGGAGGTGGTGGTGCGGCTGCGGGAGGAGATCGAGGAGTTCAAGGTGCCGCGCCGCTGCGTCGTGCTGCCCGCGCTGCCGTTGACCGGCAACGGGAAGGTCGACCGCAAAGCCCTGCTCGCCGAGGTGACCGGTGGCTGACACCACGACCGCGCCGCTGTCCGCGGTGAACGTGGCGCTGCGCGCGGGCGCGGAAACCCCCGCCTACGTCTACGACCTGGCGGAGGTGCGCGCGGGCGTCGACCGCCTGCGCGCCGCACTGCCGTCGCCGACCGGCCTGTACTACTCCCTCAAGGCCAACCCGCACCCCGCCGTGCTCGCCGCCCTGCGCGGCACGGGCGTGCTGCCCGAGGTGTGCTCGCCGGGGGAGCTGGACGACGCCCTGGCCGCGGGCTGGGCCGCCGCGGAGGTGTTCTACACCGGCCCCGGCAAACGCGACCGCGACGTCGAACGCGCGCTGCGGGCAGGGGTGCGGGAGTTCTGCGTCGACTCGCCGGCCGGCCTGGACCAGCTCGACCGCCTCGCGGGCGATGCCGGGGTGCGCGTGCGGACGCTGCTGCGGATCAACGACGACCAGCCGACCACCGGCCAGGGCCTCGCGATGACGGGTGTCGCGTCCCAGTTCGGCGCGGACACGGCGTGGGTGCTGGCCGAACCCGAGCGCTTCACCGACCGCCCGAACGTCCGGCTCGCGGGCCTGCACCTGTACATGGGCACGAACCTCGCCACCGTGGACGACCTGTGCGGCCAGTTCACCCGCACCCTGCGCACGACCGCCGCGCTCACCGGGTCCCTGGCGCGGCACGGCGTGCGCGTCGAGGTCCTCGACCTCGGCGGCGGCTTCGGCGCTCCTTTCGCCCGACAGGGCCCGCCGGTCGACCTCGCGGGGCTGCGCGACCGGCTCACCGACCTGCTCGACACGCACGTCGCGGGGTGGCGCGAGGGCGTGCCGCGGGTCGTGTTCGAGTCCGGCCGCTACCTGGTCGGCGCGGCGGGCAGCCTGGTCACCACCGTGCTGGACGTCAAGCGCTCCCACGGCAAGGACGTCGTGGTGCTTGAGTCGGGCATCAACCACCTCGGTGGCATGTCCGGCCTGCGCCGCCTCCCGCCGCTCAACCCCCACCTCGTGACGGCTCACGACGGCGATCTCACGCCCACCGTCGTGACCGGGCCGCTGTGCACCCCGCTGGACTCCTGGTCCCGCACCGCGCCGCTGCCACCGCTGGAGCCCGGCGACCTGCTCGTGGTGCCCAACGTCGGCGCCTACGGCTTGACCGCCAGCCTCGTCGCCTTCCTCGGACACCCCGCGCCGGTCGAGGTCGCCGTCGACGGCGACCGGGTCGTGCACCTGTCCCGACTAGCCCTCACCCGGAAGGACTGATCCCAGTGGACCAGCGCTTCAGCGAACTCCTCGCCTCCCTGCTCCCGCTGTTGAGCGGCAGGCCCATCACGCCCGACACCCGCCTGCGCGAGAACGGACTGGACTCCATGCAGTCCGTGGAGCTGCTCTACGGCATCGAGGACACCTTCGCCATCACCCTGCCCGACGAGGCCCTCGACGACGAGACCTTCGCCACGGCGGGCGCCCTGTGGGAGGCCGTCCGCGCCGAACTCGACGCACGGGACCGCGTCTGACGGTGACGCGGCCATGAGCGGCGAGCCGGACGGCTTTCCGCCACCCCGGCTCGCCGCCGGTTTCAGCACGGTCGTGATCCTTCGGTGTCGATCCCACGACCGGCTGCGTGCCCGCGAATCACCTGCGGTAGCACACGCCGGTGTGCCTGCCGCCGTTGTTGTGGTCGTAGGCCTGGAAGGAGAAGTAGAAACTGGTCTTGGGGCCGAAGCGGCCGTCCACGCTCACCGAGGGCTGGCTGATCCTCGCCTGGGCGTTCTTCACCGCGCGCTCGGTGTTGTCACCGAAATCGCCGTCCGGGCCGTTGGGGCCGACGTACTGGCCGTAGCACGCGACCAGGCTCTCCTGCAGCACCAGGACCGGGAAGCCGCGGTGCCCCCGGACCACGACGCAGTTGTAGTTCCCCGAGTTCGCGCCGTAGGACGGCACGTGCAGGTACCACCCGCTGACACTGGGCACCGCCACGTGGGTGTAGTCGTCGCACGCGACTTCCGCGGCGGCCGTCGCCGGTGCGGGCGCCGCTTCGGCGGCCGCTGCTCCGGTGAGCACGGCCCCGGCGGCCAGCACCAGGGCCAGACCGGTTCTCTTGAGCGTGGCGAACATGAAGCTCCCCCTCCGATGGATTCGCCGCGACCCCGCCTTCCGGGGTCTGTTGCGGCGGGATCCACGGTGGGCGGCCATCTCCGTGAAACTTCAGCGTTTTTCAACAGTCCGCTGGTCGGCGCTGGTAGGACGAACCAAAGTCGTCGACTGTCGGGGACCACCGGATGGAATTTCTTCTCTTGGGTGGAATATCGGTGCTGACCGGCGGCCGCGAGCTCGACCTCGGCGCCGTGCGGCAGCGATGCGTGCTGGCCGCGCTGGTGGTGGACGCGGGCCAGGTGGTGTCGGTGGACCGGCTGATGGAGCGGGTGTGGGGCGAGAACCCGCCGCTGCGCGCCAGGGCGACGTTGCTCAACTACCTGTCCCGCCTGCGCCTGCTGCTCGCCGACGCCGGTGCTTCGGTGATCGCCCGCCGCCCAGGGGGTTACTGCCTGGAGGTCGAGCGCTCGATGATCGACCTGCACCGCTTCACCGACCTGTGCGGGCAGGCCCGGTCCTGCGATGACGACAGGAAGCGCGCGGCACTGCTGGAACAGGCACTGGAGCAGTGGCACGGCGAGCCCCTGACCGGGGTGGCGGGCGAGTGGGCGGAGGCCGAACGCGACCGGCTGAACCAGCAGCACCTGAGCGCCGAATGCGATCTGGCCGACGTTCTGCTGCGGCTGGGCGACGCCGTGGCCCTGCTTGCTCCGC
>DATMCA010000859.1:0-13004 GCA_035559015.1 Umezawaea sp.
GATCCCGGCATCCTCCACGGCGTGCCAGGTGGTCTCCAGCAGCAGCCGCTGCTGGGGGTCCATCGTCAGCGCTTCGCGCGGCGAGACCCCGAAGAACCCGGCGTCGAAGTCGGCGGCGCCGGCGAGGAACCCGCCCTCGCGGCAGTAGCTGGTGCCGGGGTGGTCGGGGTCGGGGTGGTAGAGCGCGCCGAGGTCCCAGCCGCGGTCGGTGGGCCACGGGCCGATGGCGTCCTGGCCGGACACCAGCAGCCGCCAGAGGTCGTCGGGGGTGTGCACGTCACCGGGGAACCGGCAGCCCATGCCGACCACCGCGATCGGCTCGTGGTCGGCCGCGGCGACCCGTGGCGCGACCGGGGTGTCGGTCGGGGCGTCTGTCGGCGCGTCGAGGTGGTCGGCGAGGGCCTGCGGGGTCGGGTGGTCGAACAGCGCGCTGGTGGGCAGGCGCAGGCCGAGCGCCGCGTTGAGCCGGTTCCGCAGTTCCAGCACGGTCAACGAGTCCAGGCCCAGCTCGGCGAACGCGGTCCGCACCGGCACCGCGTCCTTCGACGCGTGCCCCAGCACGGCCGCGAGGTGGGTGCGGATGATCTCCAGCGTGGAGCCGCGCGCCTCGATTTTCTTGGCCATACCGGGAAGTTCGCCGACCAGCGCGGTCCGGAGCCCGGCGGCCTCGGCGTACCGGCCCCAGTCGACGTCGGCCACGACCGTGAGCGGATCCGTGACCCGCCCGATCAGCTCGACGGCCCGTTGGGGGTCCATCCCCGGCAGACCGCGGGCGGCCAGCTTCGCGGCGAGGTCGTCCTCCAGCATCCCCGGTCCGCCCCACACGCCCCAGGCGATGGACAGACCCGGCTGCCCGGCCGCGCGGCGATGGGCCACCAGCGCGTCCAGGGCGGCGTTCGCGGCGGCGTAGTTGGCCTGACCGGCGTTGCCGACCACGCCCATCACGGACGAGAACACGACGAACGCGTCCAGGTCGCCCGCGAGTTCGTGCAGGATGATCGCGGACGTAACCTTGGCCCGCAGCACGGACTCCAGCCGCTCCGGGGTGAGCGCGTCGAGGGTGGCGTCGTCCCGGACGCCCGCCGCGTGCACGACCGCGTTCACCGGGTGCTCGGCCAGCAGCCGCGCCACGTCGTCGCGGTCGGCGACGTCGCAGGCCACCGCGGTGACCGACGGTCCGAGGTCGGGCAGTCCAAGGGTGTCCGGGCCCCTGCGGCTGACGAGCAGCACCTTTTCGGCGCCCGCGGCGACGAGCCAGCGGGCGACCGTGACCCCGAGTCCGCCGGTGCCGCCGGTCACCAGCACGGTGCCCCGCGGTCGCCAGCCGTCGGACGAGCGGAGCCCGGGCAGCAGCCTGCGGCCGTGCAGACCGCCGCGGCGGACCGCGAGCTGGTCCTCATCGCCGAACGCGAGCGCGGCCACCACCAGCGCGGCGCCGTTCGCGTCCAGGACGGGGGGCAGGTCGATCGCGCCACCCCAGCGATCCGGGTTCTCCAGGCCGAACGACTTGGCCAGCGCGATCGTCGCGGCCTGCGAGGTCGACGGATCCTCGGTGCCGTCGACGGTGACCGCGCCGCGGGTCAGCACCCACAGCGGCCGCGTCGTCGACCGCGCCAGCTCCACCGCCGCCCACAGGTCGGCGTGCCCGCCCAGGGACAGCACGCCCTCGAAGTCGCCGTCCGGTCGGCCGTCGGTGGTGACGTCCAGCCCGGCGTCCCGCAAGGCCGTGACGACGTCCTCACCGGACCCGTCCTCGGGCAGCACCGCCAGCCACCGTCCGGTCGGCACGGCCCTCGGCGTGAGCCGGCGCCAGCCGATCCGGTAGCACCACTCGTCGTCCACCACGCCGGCCGCCGGCCGAGCCGGTTCGAGCCACAGCCGTTCGCCCTGGAACGGGTAGGTCGGCAGGTCGACGCGCCCGGTCACGCCGTCGAAGAACGGCGTCCAGTCCACCGCGGTCCCGTGGACGTGCAGCCTGCCCAGCGCGGTGAGGAACCGCCGCGGCCCGTCCTCGTCCCGCCTCAGGGTGCCGGTCACGACCGCGTCCGGCACGGCCTCCGAGACCCCCGGCGTCAGCACGGGGTGCGCGCTCGTCTCGACGAACGCGCCGAAGCCGTTCTCCGCCAACGTGGTCACGGCGTCGGCGAACCGCACCGGCTGCCGGAGGTTGCGGTACCAGTAGTCGGCGTCCAGGTCGGCGCCGTCGGCCCAGTCCGCGGTGACCGACGACAGGAAGGGCACCCGTGCCGTCCGGGGCACGATGCCGTCCAACGCCGTTCGGACGTCCTGTTCGATCCGTTCGACCTGCTCGGAGTGGGACGCGTAGTCCACCGGGATCCGCCGGGCCCGCGGCACCGACTCCACCACGGACGCCACCCCGGCGACGTCCCCGGACACCACAACCGACGACGGACCGTTCACCGCTGCCACCGACACGCCCTCCGGCAGCAGCTCCCGCACCTCGTCCAGCGGCAGGGGCACGGATGCCATCCCGCCGCTCCCCGCGATGGCGAGGATCGCCTTGCTGCGCAAGGACACCACCCGCGCACCGTCCTCAACGGACAGCGCGCCCGCGACCACGGCCGCGGCGATCTCACCCTGCGAGTGGCCGAGCACCGCGTCCGGCTCGACACCCGCCGAACGCCACAGCTCCGCCAGCGACACCATCACGGCCCACAGCACGGGCTGCACGACGTCCACCCGCTCCAGCGCCTCGGCGTCACCGAGGACTTCCGCGAGCGACCAGTCCACGAACGGCTCCAGCGCGGCCTCGCACTCGGCGATCGACCGCGCGAACACCGACGACCACTCCAGCAGGTCGCGGGCCATCCCGACCCACTGCGAACCCTGGCCGGGGAAGACGAACACGACCTTGCCGCCGTGGCCCGCGTCCTCGACCACGAGCGCCCGCAGGCCGTCCAGCAACTCCGCACGGTCAGCGCCCACCACGACGGCCCGGTGGTCGAACAGCGTCCGCGTGCGGATCAGCGACGCCCCCACCGCGGCGGGGTCGAGCGCGGGATCCGCCTCGACCCTCGCCAGCAGTCGCTCCGCCTGCTCGCGCACGGCGGCACCCGTGCGGGCAGACAGCAGCCACGGACGAACGCCCTGCGGCACAACGACTTCCGCAGGTTCCTCCTCGGGCGCTTCCTCCAGCACCGCGTGCGCGTTGGTGCCCGAGATCCCGAACGACGAGATCCCCGCCAGCCGGGGCCGGTCCGCCGAACGCGGCCACGCCCGTTGCTCGGCGAGCAGCGCGAGGTGTCCCTGCGACCAGTCCACCCGCGTGGACGGCACGTCCGAGTGCAACGTCCGGGGCAGCACCTCGTGGCGCAGGGCGAGCACCGTCCTGATGACCCCGACCACCCCGGCCGCCGCCTGCGTGTGGCCGACGTTCGACTTCAGCGAGCCCAGCCACGCCGGACGGTCCGCGTCACGCCCCTGGCCGTAGGTCGCGAGCAGTGCCTCGGCCTCGATGGCGTCGCCGAGGATCGTGCCCGTGCCGTGCGCCTCGATGGCGTCGACGTCACCGGCGGACACGCCCGCGTCGGCCAGCGCGGCCCGGATCACCCGCTGCTGCGACGGCCCGTTGGGCGCGGTCAGCCCGTTGGAGGCGCCGTCCTGGTTGATCGCGGTGCCCTTGACGATCGCGAGCACCTGGTGGCCGTTGCGGCGAGCGTCGGACAGCCGTTCCAACACCACCACGCCGACGCCCTCGGCGAGCCCGAACCCGTTCCCCTCCTCGGCGAACGACCGGCACCGCCCGTCCGGCGACAAGGCTCCGAGCTGGGAGAACTCGACGAACGTGTCCAGCGTCGGCAGCACCGTCGCGCCACCCGCCAGCGCGAGGTCCGACTCGCCCGACCGCAGCGACCCGACCGCCAGGTGCACCGCCACCAGCGACGACGAACACGCCGTGTCCACGGTGACCGCGGGCCCTTCGAGCCCCAGCGCGTACGCCACCCGACCGGAGGCGACGCTGCCCGTGGACCCGGTGAAGCCGTACCCCTGCAACCCGGACGCCGGGTCCAGCGGTGACCCGTACCCCAGCGTGTAGAGCCCGGTGAAAACCCCGGTCCGACTGCCCAGCAGCGTCTCCGGCACGATTCCCGCCGACTCCAACGCCTGCCACGACGTCTCCAGCAGCAAGCGCTGCTGCGGATCCATCGCCAGCGCTTCACGCGGCGAGATCCCGAAGAACGCGGCGTCGAACCGGTCGGCGTCGTGCAGGAACCCGGCCTCGCGCTGGTAGTGGCGCCCCGGCGTGCGGGGTCGCGGGTCGTAGCCCGCGGTGTCCCACCCCCGGTCCACCGGGAACGGCCCCACGGCGTCCACGCCGTCGGCCAGCACCCGCCAGAGGTCGTCGGTGTCGTTCACCCCGCCGGGCAGCCGACAGCCCATGCCCACGATGGCGATCGGATCGTCGTGCACCCGAGCGGGCCGTGCCACTTCCACGGCCGTGCTCGGTCCGTCCAGGTATTCGGCCAGCCTCGCCGGGGTCGGGTGGTCGAACACCACGGCGACGGGCAGCGGGACGCCCAGCGCCTGCGAGAGCTTGGCCCGCACCTCCAGCGCGGCCACGGAATCCAGCCCCAACTCCACGAACGACCGCCGTCGATCCGCCGCGGTCAGCGGTTCACCACCGAGCACGGACGCCGTCACCGAGCACACCACGTCCAGCGCCTCGACGGCCGGGCTCGTGACGTCCACCGCGGGCGTGTCGACGTCGTCGAACTCCACGGGTGGGGCGTCGGCGCCGCGCGCGTTGACGGCCCAGTCGGCCCGCGCACCGGCCGCGTACACCTCGCCCATCGCCGCGGACACGGCGTGCGGCCCACCGTGGCCCCGCCGGAGCGTGGCGCACACCGCGCTGCTGTTCCCGGCCTCCTCCACCATCTCCAGCATCGCCCCGGTGAGCAGCGGGTGCGGACTGACCTCCACCAGCACGCGCCGCCCTCCGTCGCCGAGCAGCGCCCGGAACGCCTCGTCGAACCGCAGCGGGTCACGCAGGTTGCGGCACCAGTAGTCGGCGTCCATCGGCACCCCGCCGAGCAGGCCGCCGGTCAACGACGAGTAGTACGGCAGCTCGGGCGTCCGCGACCGCACCGGCTCCAGGTCCGCCCGCATCCGCGGCACGATCGCGTCGAACTGCGGCGAGTGCGTGGCGAGGTCCACCGCGGACCGGCGCGCCGACAACCCGGCCGCGGTCATCGCCGCCACCAGTTCGGCGGCCGCCCCGCTCCCACCGGACACCAGCACGGTGGTCGGGCTGTTCAACCCGGCGACCACCAGCTCGCCGTCCCAGCGACCGAGCCACTCCCGCACCACGTCCACGGACGCCCGCACCGACACCACGTCACCGAGCCCGGCCAGCGGCACCTGCGCGATCCCCCGCAACGCGGCCACCCGCGCCCCGTCGTCCAGGCTCAACGCGCCCGCCACGACCGCCGCGGCCACCTCACCCAGGCTCTGCCCCACCACGGCGGCGGGCCGCACCCCCGCCGACAGCCACACCTCGGCCAACGACACCTGCACCGCGAACAACAACGCCTGCACCACGTCGACCCGGTCGAGCATCCCGTTGGTGGCCGGGTCCGCCACAGCGTCCACCACCGACCAGTCGACGAACGCTTCGAGGGCCTGCGCGCACTCGTCCATCCGCGCCCTGAACACCGGCGAGGAGGCCATCAACCCACTGGCCATCCCCGGCCATTGCGACCCGATGCCGGAGAACACGAACACCGGATCGGCCGGTTCCGCCGCCCCCACGGCCACCCCACCACCAAGCCGCCCCGACGAAAGCCCCACCAGCCCGTCCAGCAGCCCTCCACGATCCCGCCCACTGACCGAGGCCCGCCACAACGTCGGCCGCGGGTCCTGCTCGGACTTCGGCGAGCCGGCTCGCGCCATCAACCAGCGCCCGACCTCGTCCGCCCCCACGTCCGGCCGCGCTCGCAGCCGCGCCTCCAACCGCCGGGCAGCTTCCCGCACCTCAGGCAGCCCTTCCGCCGACAACACCCAGGGCACCGAGCCGCCGTCCCCGCCCAGCGACATCTCCATCCGGTTCCTTCCCCAACGTTCGGCGCTAGTCCGACCCCGCCGGGGCCCGCCGACAACGGGCGCGCGGTCGACTCACCCGCCATTCCACCGCCCCCACGCCGCGCGCCGATAGCGCCCGCATATCTCGCCCCCTTCCCACCCCCGGAAAACGCCCCCCGCTCCATTCGTCCGCATTCGATCACGAATCCATCACACCTACCGACCAATTCCCCACACCCCCATCCCGATCATCGATGCTTGCGCGGTGCTTCTCGACATCATCACCAACGTCATCGCCAATATCCTCTTCTGGATAGGCCTGGGCTTCGCGGTTGCCGCGCTGGTCCGCATCACCCACCGCCGCTTCCGCGGTTTCTTCGGCCTGAACGACAACCAGAACCTGGCGGTCTGCCTGTCCAACCTCTGGACCAGCGAAACCAGCACCCGCCCCCGCGGCTACGCGATCTCCCTGCACGAACTGCGCGCGTCGGAAGCAATCACCAAACTCTTCAGCTCGGCCTCGTTCCGCCTACCCGACCTGGTGCGCGGCCTGGTCGACAACATCTACCTGGGCAGCCACCGCTACGACTTCACCACCACCATCAGCCCGGCCTCCACCGACAACCCCAAGGACTTCGCCGAGTTGAGCGGCAACCTCATCGTCGTGGGCGCCTCGGGCCGCAACAGCATCCGCAGGATCTACCTGGACGAAAACCAGGTCAGCCTACGGCTTTCCGACGAGTCGCCCCTGGAATCCCCGCCGGAAACCGGCTTCGCCGAGGTGATGACCGGCGCCGACGTGGGCCGCCACATCACCGCCGAATCCCTGAACCTGGTCGTGGTCGAAAAGGTCCACGACACGGCCCGGGACATCACCGTCATCTTCTGCGTCGGCCGCCGAGGCGACACCACCTGGGCAGCCTCCGAATACCTCGCCCGCAACTGGCGCTCCCTGCAAAAGGAGTTCGGCGACCAGCCCTTCGCCCTCTGCCTCGGCTTCAGAGAACTGGAGTACGCCTTCTCCTACCACGCACCCAGGCGTCTGCTCACGATCCGTGGATGACGACGACGACCGCTGTGGTCGAATTCGTCGAACACACGAACAACCAGCCGGAAAATCCGCGCCGATTGACACGGACCCGGCTCGGCGACGATAGTAAACGGCACCGCCGCAAATCCGACCACCTGCCTCGCAGCTGGTCGAAACGATTCGATCGCGCTTGGTCGCGGTCACTCGGAGAAAGCGGAGTCACGGTGAACGGAATTCGATCGGTTGTGACGGCGATCCTCGTGGTGCTGGGCCTGGTCGGTGCGACCGGGGTGGCGGAGGCGGCCACCTGGTCGTCCACCGACAAGTGGGGCACGTGGTCCAACGGCGGCTACACCATTCGCAACGACGTGTGGGGAAGCGGTGTCGGGCCGCAGACCATCTGGGCGAACTCGTACAGCAACTGGGGCGTCTGGGCGAATCACCCCAACACCGGCGGCGTGAAGTCGTACCCGCATTCGGCGAAGGCGATCAACAAGAGGGTCAGCGCGTTGAGCAGGCTGTCCAGTTCGTTCAACGTCAGCAGGCCCGGCTCGGGGGCCTACGCGACGTCCTACGACATCTGGGCGGACAACAACGCCTACGAGATCATGATCTGGGTCAACAAGCAGGGCGCGGTGGGGCCGATCGGGTCGAAGCAGGCGACCGCGTCGGTCGGCGGGCACACCTGGGACGTGTACCGGGGTTCCAACGGCGCCAACCAGGTGTTCTCGTTCCTGCGCACCGGCAACACCGATTCCGGCACGGTCGACGTGCTTGCGGTGCTGAAGTGGATCGGATCGCGCGGCTGGTACGGCGACGTGACCGTGGGCGAGGTCCAGTTCGGTTTCGAGATCACCTCGTCGTCGGGCGGCCTGGACTTCGTGTCCAACAGCTACTCGGTCACCGCGTAGGGCTTCGGCGGTCCCTCACCCGTCGGCGATGAGCCGACGGGCGAGGTCGACGACGGGGGCGATGCTCGTGTCGTAGTTGCCGAGGACGACGGCGAACCAGCCGGACTCGGGGAAGACGTCGAGGTTGGTCGCGCGGCCCTGGCCGCTGCCGGAGTGCCCGACCACGCGCTGGGCCCCGATGACGGCGTCGACGTGGCCGTAACCGTAGAACTGGACCCGGTCGGGCGGGGCCGGTCGGTCGGCCGCGCTGAGCGGCTGCTTGCCGCTGGTGACGAGGCGGGTGAACGCGGGGGTCAACAGCTTGCCGCCGTGCAGCGCGGTGGCGAAGCGGAGCAGGTCCGGTGCCGAGGAGAACGCGCCGTGGTAGGGACTGCCGATGTACGGGAACGACTCGGTGGTGGTGAGGTCCACCCGGTCGCCGGTGGGTCCGGTCGCGTAGCCGTGGGCGATGCCGTCGTCGGCGATCACCCGTGGCCTGGTGTGGAAGTCCGTGTTGTTCATGCCGGTCGGGGTGAAGACGTGACGGCGCACGTAGTCGTAGTAGGACAGCCCGGACACGGCGGCCACGACCGCGCCGAGGATGAAGTAGCCGTCGTTGCTGTAGCCGAACCGGGTGCCGGGGGTGAAGCGCGTCGGCAGCGTGCGCAGGTAGGCGAGGTTTCCCTGCCAGACCTCGTCCTCGCTGTCCCACTCGGCCTCACCGGGTGGCCGCTGGTTGGTGAGGCCGGGCCGCCCAGCGCCCGCGGTGTGGGTGAGCAGCTGGTGGACGGTGACCTTGGCGACGTCGGCCGGAAAGCCGTCGAGGTAGGTCCCGAGCGGCTCGTGGAACGCGATCCCGCCCTGCTGGGCGAGCTGCCCGACGGCGACGGCGGTGAAGGACTTGGTCATCGACGCGAGATCGATGGCGGTGTCCGGCCGGTTGGCCACGGCCCGGTCCTTGTTCGCCATCCCGTGCGCCCTGGTCAGCACGGGCCTGCCGTGGCGAGCCAGCAGAACGGTGCCGGAGAACTGGTCGGCCGCGGCGCGCTCGGCGACGAACCGGTCGAACTCGCCACCGGGCAGCAGGCCACGGGGTGTCCGGCCGGACTCGTCGGCACCACCGGATCCGGCCGTGGCGAGCAGGCCACCGGCGACCGACACGGCCCCCAGCAGGCCGAAGACGGACCGTCGTGAGTGGACGGTGGACATGTGGAGCCCTCCTGTTACCTGGTGAGCGAGTCGTGAACGGCGGTGACTATGTCGCCTTGCGCGGTCCCGACGACCTTCTGCAGCGCCATGGCTTCGGCGAGCGACCCGACCGGCTGGTCCGTGAACTCGGCGAACACCACCACCGTCCCGTCGGGCAGCACGAGGTAACCGGTCATCGCCTTGTGCAGCCTGGTGCCGGTGACACCGGTGCCGGTCTTGGCGAACACCCGGCCTGCCGCGGGCGAGTCGGGCACGACGTCGGACAACGTCCCGTCCCGGCCCATGATCGCCATCGCCCGGCGGTAGTCGGCGAAGTACGGCTGCTGTGCCACGTGGTTCAGGAACCGGACGAAGAAGTCCGGGGTGTGGCCGCCGTTCGCCGGGTCGTCCGGGTCGAGTCCCGCCCTCTCGAACAACGCCCGCTGGAACCGCTCACCGGTCGCCTCGGCGGTGGCGGGGTCGCGGCCGGCGATAGCTCCGACCAGGTACGGGAGGTAGACGGTGTGCACGTTGGAGCTCAGCTTGAGCATGACCTTCACCTGCTCCGACAGCGGGGGCGAGACGTGCTCCGCCACCAGGTGCCGGCGACCGCCCACGGCCGCGGTGCCCGGCGAGGGCGGTGCGACGGCCACGCCCTCCTCCCGCAGCGCCTGACCGAAGGCGACCTCGGTGAAGCGCACCGGGTCCGGGACGTAGAACGGACGCACCACGGGCCCGGCGCCCAACCGGACGTCACCCGTGAGCCGGACGACGTGCGGGTCGGTCGACACCGCGGTGAACGTCAGCGGCCTGGCCTGCGCCGCGTCGACGGGGATCGTGGTCACGTCGTTCACGACGTCCACGTACCCGGTGGCGGGCGACACGCGCACGTCGGCCGGCGCGCCCGGTCGACCACCCGGCGCCACCACGACGTCGACGATGTTGTCGTTGAGCATCACGGGCGACACCGGGATCGGGGCGAAGCCGTTCGCGATGTCCTCCCGCCCCTCGCGGAACAGGGAGGCGTCCACGACCACCCCGCCCTCGACCTGCCGGATCCCGCGGCGGGCCACCTGGCGGGCGAGGTGCCTGAGCTGCCGCAGCGGATCCCCGTGGACCGGTTGGGTCGCGGTGCCGTAGGAGTGGTCGGGATCCGGCAGCGCGATGGTGCCGTCCGGCTGGATCCGCGGTCCCAGGAGCAGATCCCCACCGGCCACGAGGACCAGTTGTCCTTTGAGGACACCGCGGACGACCGGGCCCGTGCGGTGCACCTCCGTGCGGAACCGGTGGTGTGGACCGAGCGCAGAGAAGGCCGATCCCGCGATGAAGACCTTGACCGCGGACGCGGCGACGAACCGCTGCTCGGGGTTCAGCGCGTAGACCGGGCCGCTCGCGCCGAGGACGTGGAACCTCATGCCCCAACGAGATCCGGCGAACTCCGGCCGGTCGGTGATCTCCCGGATCCTGGCCGCGAGCGCGGGATCACCGGGTGCGGCGGCCCGTGCCGCGGACCCGTGCCACAGGAGGCTCGCGGGAACGGCGCCGAGCAGTCCGAGCACGGTGCGCCGGGAAGGTGACGAGTGGTGGTTCATGACCGGTAGAGGTACCCGTCCTGCGGTTGCACGACGGTGACACCACCACGGGCCGCCCGCTGTAACCGCGACGCAACGTCCGCTGCGGCACCCTGGCGCGAGTGCGGGTACTGGTGATCGAGGACGACGTCGAACTGGCCGAGGCGATCGGGGTGGGCCTGCGCCGCGAGCGGATGGCGGTGGACGTGGTGTTCGACGGCATCACCGGACTGGAGTGCGCGCAAGCCGGTGACCACGACGTGATCGTGCTCGACCGGGACCTGCCGGGCAGGCACGGCGACGACGTGTGCGCGCGACTGGTGGACGCGAGCGTCCGCGGCCGGGTGCTCATGCTGACCGCCGCCGCGACGATCGAGGACCGCGTGGACGGCCTCGGCATCGGCGCCGACGACTACCTGCCGAAACCGTTCGCGTTCGCCGAACTGGTCGCCCGGCTCCGGGCGCTGTTCCGCCGCGCTCAGCCCGCCCTGCCCCCGGTGCTGGCCCACGCCGGTCTCGTGCTCGACCCGGCGCAGGGGGCTGTCAGCCGCGACGGCCGACCGCTGGACCTCGGGCCCAAGGAGTTCGGCGTGCTCGAACTGCTGCTGGCCGCCCAGGGCCGGATCGTGCCCGCCGAGGAACTCCTCGAACGGGTGTGGGACCAGATGGCCGACCCGTTCACCACCGCGGTGAAGGTGACCGTCAGCAGGCTGCGCCGCAAGCTCGGGGAACCGCCGCTCATCGAGACGATCCCGCGAGCCGGCTACCGGATCGGCCGGTGAGAAGCCCTCGGCGCACGGTGCGGCTACGGCTGACGGCGCTCTGCAGCACGCTGTTCCTGCTGTCCGGCGCGGGCCTGCTGGTCATCACCTACCTGTTGGTGGTCAACGGGTTCCCGGTGGTCCGGCACGGCGACGACACGCCGGGCGGCGGTGAGATCACCCGCATCTGCGCGCGCCCGGACGGCTCGACGGCCACCGGTGACCAGTTCACCGAGTGCGCCGAGCAGGCCCGATCGCTGATCGACGCGCAGCGGGCCGAGACGGTGCACGCGCTGCTCCTCCAGTCCGGCACCGCCCTGGCGATCATGACGGTCGTCTCGGTCGGGCTCGGCTGGCTGGTCGCCGGTCGCGTGCTGCGACCGCTGCGCACGATCACCCGTGCCGCCAAGCACATCTCCGCGGGCGACCTGCACCAGCGGCTGGCCATGACCGGACGGCAGGACGAGCTGAAGGAACTCGCCGACACCTTCGACGACCTGCTGGCCAGGCTCGAAGCGACCTTCACCGCACAGCGCCAGTTCGTGGCCAACGCCTCGCACGAACTGCGCACACCGCTGGCCCGGCAGCGGACCGTGCTGGAGGTCGCGCTCACCGACCCGGCCCCGACCACGGAAGGCCTGCGGGCAGTCTGCCGTCGGGTGCTGGCGGCGGGCGAGCAGCAGGAGCAGCTCATCGAGGCACTGCTCACGCTGGCTCGCAGCGAACGCGGACTGGACCGACGGGAACCGCTGGACCTGCGGGCGATCACCGGCGCGGTGGTCGGGGCGCGGAGGGCGGAAGCCGACGCGCGGGAGGTGCGGGTCCGCACCGCCCTGGGCGACGCCACCGCCCTGGGCGACGCCCGTCTGGCCGAACGCCTGGTGGCCAACCTCGTGGACAACGCCATCCGCCACAACACCGCGGGCGGCACGGTCGAGGTGGCGACCGCGACCGAATCCGGCACGACCACGCTGACCGTGACCAACACCGGTCCGGTGGTCCCGCCGAACCAGGTCGACCACCTCTTCCACCCGTTCACCCGGCTCACCGGCCACCGCGCCGCGAGCCACGGCGGTCTGGGCCTTGGCCTGCCGATCGTCGCCGCTATCGCCACCGCGCACGGCGCACACCTCGACGTCCACCCACTGCCCACGGGCGGGCTCACCGTCACCATCACCCTCGACGACGGACGCGTCCCGTCCACGACCGGACCGCGTCACACGCCTTGACCTCGGCAACGGCGGCGAGCCACCCCTCGGCCGTCACCGCCGCGCGGCGGACGGGCATTCGACGAAACGGCCAACCCGAATCATCGGACACCACCACTCGGCGAATGCCATTCCCGAGTCGAATCGCATTTCCACGTTCACTTCGGCACACCGGAACGCGTCGGTCGCACTCCTCGACCGAATGCGCGACACACGAAGGAGGAGCGAACGTGACCTGGCAGGAGATACCCGGCGGTGAAAGCGCGATGATCGGAACGAGACGATGCCGACGCTCCGACCTCGATGCCCCCTCACCA
>DATMCA010000860.1:0-6106 GCA_035559015.1 Umezawaea sp.
GGACACGCCGGTGATGGTGAGGCCGGTGACGAACTGCGCGGCGTCCACGATGTGCGCGCCGAGGTCGCCCAGCGCGCCGGAGCCCGCCTTCTCCCGGTCCATCCGCCACGTCATCGGCGAGGCCGGGTCGGACAGCCAGTCCTGGAGGTACACGGCGCGGACGTGCCGCACCTCGCCCAGTCGCCCCTCGGCGACGAGCTTGCGGGCGAACGCCAGCGCGGGCACCCGCCGGTAGTTGAACGCCACCATCGACCGCACGCCGCGGGCGGCGGCGGCCTCCGCGGCGGCGGCCATCTTCTCCGCCTCCGCGACCGAGTTGGCCAGCGGCTTCTCGCACAGCACGTGCTTGCCCGCCTCCAGCGCCGCCACCGCGATGTCGCAGTGCGAGTCACCGGGCGTGCAGATGTCGACCAGCTGCACGTCGTCGCGCTGGACCAGGGCGGCCCAGTCGGTCTCGACGGCCGCCCAGCCGTACTTGTCCGCCGCTTCCCTCGTGCGGGTCGCGTCGCGGCCGCCCAGCGCCGAGAGCCTCGGCACCAGCGGCAGGTCGAAGAAGCGGTGCGCGTTGCGCCAGGCCTGGGAGTGCACCGCGCCCATGAACGCGTGCCCCACCATCCCGACGCCGATCTCCCCGCGGTTGTCGTTCATCCGTCCAGACCCTTCGTCGATCCTGCGGTTCCACCTCGTCCCGGCGGGTCCCGGCGCCGCCGCGCTGCGGCGCCGGGACCACCCGTCAGGAGTCGAACCCGACGTCGAGGTAGGAGTCCACGTTCTCCTTGCTCACCACGGCGGAGTAGGTCGTGATGAGCGCCGGGATCTCGTGCTCCGCGAGGTCGCCGATCCCCTTGGCCTGGCCGAGCAGGCGGGCCAGCGCGATCGCCGAGGAGGCCATCGACGGGCTGTAGAGCACCGTCGCCTTGACCACGCCGCTGTCGGCCTTGATCAGGTCCATCATGTTCCGCGAGCCCGCGCCGCCGACCATGATGAACTCCTTGCGGCCCGCGCCCTCGATCGCCGCCAGCACACCGATGCCCTGGTCGTCGTCGTGGTTCCACAGCGCGTCGAGCTTGCTCGCGCCCTGGAGCAGGTTCGCGGTCTGCTGCTCGCCGGACTCCGGGGTGAACTGGGCGGCCACCCGCGGGCCGACGGAGAAGCCCGCGCGGGCCAGCGCGTCCTTGAAGCCCTGGCTGCGCTCCTGGGTAAGCGGCAGCGAGTCGATCCCGGCGACCTCGCCGATCACCGGGTTGGAGATGTTCTTCGCCTTCATCTGCGTGACGATGTAGTTGCCCGCGTTGACGCCCATGCGGTAGTTGTCGCCGCCGATCCACGCCCGGTAGGCCAGCGGCGTGTCGAAGATCCGGTCCACGTTGACGACCGGGATGCCCGCGTCGGTGGCCTGCCTGCCGACCTCGGTGAGCGCCTTGCCGTCGAACGGCAGGATCACCAGCACGTCGACCTTGTCGTTGATCAGCGTCTCGACCTGGCCGATCTGCTGGTTGACGTCGTTGGTGCCCTCGGTGGCCTTCAGCGTCACGTCGGAGAACTGCCCCGCCTGGGCACGGGCGTTCTTCGTCATGGCCGCCATCCAGCCGTGGTCGGCGGCCGGCGCGGAGAAGCCGATGGTGACCGCCTTGCCGGGCTGGCTGTTCGCCCCCGACTGCCCGGCCACGGCGTTGGTCGCGCCGGCGTTCGCCGACTCGTTGGACGTGCAGCCCGCGAGGACGGCGGTGGCGCCGAGCGCGGTGGTGCCCCACAGGAAGCGGCGACGATCGAGTGATGGCATGGCGAACTCCAGCGGTGTGGTTTGGGCAGAGGTCGGGGCCGTGCGGGGTTCTCGTCGAACAGCGCGGTCAGGTTTTTCGGACGCGGCGGCGCAGCCTCGTGCTCTGCAGCAGCACGGCGGCGACGATGATCACGCCCTTGGCGATGTTCTGGATGTCGGTGTCGAGGTTGTTCTGGGTGAAGATGCTGTTGAGCACCGTGAAGATCAGGACACCGACGAGGGTGCCGATCAGACTGCCCCGGCCGCCGGTGAGCAGCGTGCCGCCGATGACGACCGCCGCGATGGCGTCCAGTTCGTAGAACAGGCCGTTGGTGGAGGCGCCGGACGTGGTGCGGGCGACGACCATGATGGCGGCGATGCCGCAGCACAGGCCCGCGATGCCGTAGACCAGCGCGGTGTGCCGCTTGACGTCGATGCCCGCCAGGCGGGCGGCCTCGGCGTTGCCGCCGACGGCGAACGTGCGGCGGCCGAACGTGGTGCGGTTGAGCAGCACCCAGCCGACCGCGAACACCAGCGCCAGCATCCAGATCAGCACCGGGATGCCCAGGAACGTGCCGCGGAAGAACGTGGTGAACCCGGTCTCCGACACGACCTGCGTGCGCCGCTCGGACAACCGCTCGGCCAGGCCGCGCGCCGAGGCGTACATGGCGAGGGTGGCGATGAACGGCACGATCTTGCCGTAGGAGATCAGCACCCCGTTGACCAGACCGCAGCCCAGGCCGACCAGCAGCCCGCACAGCACCATCACGACGGGCCCGTAGGACTGGGTCGCGACGGTGGTCATCCACACGCTGCTCAGCGCCACGATCGACCCGACGGACAGGTCGATGCCGCCGCTGATGATCACGAACGTCATGCCGACGCTCACCACGCCGATCGCCGCGGCGAGCCGCAGCATCGTGGAGATGTTGGCCTCGGTCAGGAAGCCGTCCGGGCGGGTGATGTAGCCGACCAGGCACAGCACGACCAGCACTCCCACCAGGCCGGCGAGGCGCACGTCCACGGTGAACCCGGTGCGGCGCGGGCGTTCCCGCTCCGGCGGGGGCGCGGTCTGGTCACCGGTGGCGAGCACCGGGGTCGAGGACTTGCTGGTCACGACGATCCCTCCTCAACGACGCCCGCGAGTTCGGTCGCGGCGCTGCCTTCCATCACGATGTCGAGCACGGCCGCCTCGGTCAGCTCGGCGGCCGGTCGGTCGGCGAGCACCACGCCCTCGCGCAGCACGAGGACCCGGTCGGCCAGGCCGAGCACCTCGGGGACCTCGCTGGACACCAGGACCACGGCCACCCCGTCGGCGGCCAGTTCGTGCACGAGCCGGTAAAGCTCGGCCCGCGCGCCGACGTCGACGCCGCGGGTGGGTTCGTCGAGCAGCAGGACCCGGCAGCCGCGCACCAGCCAGCGCGCGACGACGGCCTTCTGCTGGTTGCCGCCGGAGAACGTGCCCACGAGGCGGCGCGGGTCGGCGGGTCGCAGCTCCAGCTTCTCCAGCACCTCGCGCGAGTCCTTCATCTCCCGCGCCCGGTCGGTGAACCCGGCGGTGCTGTAGGCGCCCAGGCTGGCCAGGGTCACGTTGTGCGCGACGGGCAGTTCCAGCAGCAGGCCCTGGCTCTTGCGCTCCTCGGGGGCCAGCCCGATCCCGGCCTTCACGGCGGCGGAGACGCTGCCCGGCTTGAGCGGCACCCCGTTGACGCTCACCGTCCCGGAGTCGGGCTTGCGGGCCCCGAACACGGTCTCCAGGATCTCGCTGCGCCCGGCGCCGACGAGGCCGGCGATGCCGAG
Organism: Umezawaea sp.; assembly: GCA_035559015.1. Lineage (GTDB taxonomy): Bacteria > Actinomycetota > Actinomycetes > Mycobacteriales > Pseudonocardiaceae > Umezawaea. The sequence goes on from DATMCA010000860.1 coordinate 3,563, forward strand.
CACCTCCCCGGCGTGCACCGTGAAGCTGACGTCGGCGAACTCGCCCGCCCTGGTCAGCCCGTCGACCCTGAGCACCTCGACCCGTCCGTCCGCCGTGGACTCCTCGCGGACCGGGAACACCGTGCTGACCTGGCGGCCCGACATGAGGTTCACCAGTTCCGAGGTCGGCGTGTCCGCGGCCAGCCCGGAGGCGACCGTGCGGCCGTCCTTGAGGACCGTGACGCGACTGCCGATCCGGCGGATCTCCTCCAGCCGGTGCGAGATGTAGACGACGGACACGCCGTCGGCGGCCAGTTCCCCGACGATGCGGAACAGGTTGTCCACCTCGTCGGACGCCAGCGCGGCGGTCGGCTCGTCCATGACGATGAGCCGCGCGTCGTGGGCCAGCGCCCGCGCCATGGACACGAGCTGCTGCCCGGCCGCGGACAGCAGGCCGACCTCCCGCTCGGGCGGGATCTCCGCGTGCCCGAGCCTGCGCATCAGCGCGGCGGCCTCGGCGTTCGCGGCGCCCCGGCGGCTGAACCCGAACCGCGACTTCTCGTGGCCCAGGAACACGTTCTCCGCGACCGAGAGCCCCGGCACGAGGTCCAGCTCCTGGTACATCGTCGCGATCCCCAGGCGCAGCGCCGCGACCGGCGACGGCAGCGACGTGGCCTCGCCACGCCACAGGATCTCGCCGTGGTCGGGCCGGTGCGCGCCCGCCAGTACCTTGATCAGCGTGGACTTGCCCGCGCCGTTCTGGCCGAGCAGGCAGTGCACCTCCCCCGGCAGCACGCTCAGCTCGACCCCGTCGAGCGCGCGGACACCGGGGAACTCCTTCACGATGCCGGTCATCCGCAGCAGCGGCTGCCCGAGGCCGTCGCCGTCCCGCTCGACGTAGTCGTAGTCCGGCACCGAGACCTCCACCCCCGTGTCGTCGCGCACGGCTTCCTGCCCGACGTCGTCCGGCACCGGGCCGTCCTTCCTGGTGCCGTCGTCCGCGGCGCTCATGGGGCCACCATTCCTTCCGTGTACTCGGTGCGCTCCTCGATCGGCACGACGACCTGGTCGTCCAGGACGCGGCGCAGCGCGTGCACCGCACCGCCCGTGGCCGGGGCCTCGAACCCCAACCGGGACGCGACGATCGTCGCGCCGCCCGCCCCCTCGGCGAGGACGCGCGCGGCGACCTCGGAGCGGACCGGTTCGACCAGCCACTCGGGCAGGGCGGCGAAGTAGCCGCCCAGCACGACGGCGGCCGGGTTGAACAGGTTGACCAGCACCGCGACGCCCGCGCCGAGCGCCGCGCCGATCTGGTGCAGGGCGTCGAGGGTGCGCCGGTCGCCGGTCTCGGCCCGTGCCCTGACCAGCGCCATCCGGGCGTCCGGGTCGAGCGCCGGGTCGCGGACCGGGTCGTCGGGGGTGGCGCAGGCGTGCAGCAGCGCGCCGAGGCCGACCTGCGTCTCCCAGCAGCCGCGCCGCCCGCAGGAGCACCACGGGCCCAGCGGGTCCAGCGTCATGTGGCCGACCTCGCCCGCGTAGCCGAGGTGGCCGCGCACGAGTTCGCCGCGCGAGAAGGCGCCCGCGCCGACGCCGTGGTCGCCGGTCAGGTAGACGAAGTCGTCGAGCCCGGCCGCCGCGCCCGCGTGGCGCTCGGCGATGGCGGCGAGGTTGGCGTCGTTGTCCGCGCCGAAGAAGTCGAGGGCGAGCCCGGTGCGGGCCGCCAGGCCGTTGCGCAGCGAGACCTCCCGCCACCGCAGTCGCGGGGCGTACCGCACCACGGCGCCGTCGGTGTCGACGAGCCCCGGCACGGCGGCCGTGGCCCCCACGACCCACCCGCCGCGAGCCCGGACGTCGCCGAGCACGCCGGTCAGCGCGTCCGAGAGGAGGTCCAGCACGCGTTCGGGGCCGGAAGCGGGGACGTCGCAGGCGATCTGCCTGCGCAGCAGCACCTCGCCGGTGAGGTCCAGGACGGTCGCGCCGACGTGCTCCACGTTCAGGTCGAGGCCGACCCCGCAGGCCGAGGAGGGCCGGAGTTCGACCAGTTCACCGGGCCTGCCCTGGCCGCCGGCCGTCGTCCCGGCGGGCCGGACGAGGCCGCGCTGCGCCAGGTCGCCGACGAGGGAGGACACGGTCGCCTTGGAGAGCCCGGAGTGCACGGCGAGCTGCGCGCGGGAGATCTGGCCCTGCTCGCGCAACGTCCGCAGCAGGAGTTCCAGATTCGTCCGGCGCTGACCTGTTCGGTCCGCCGGGCCCGGGTTGCGCAGCACTGACGCTCCACTTCGTTGAGGAGCCGATCGAAAGTCGGTGTCTCAGCTCACAAAAGAGCCTGAACTACCACCCATATCGGACGCAATAGGCCATCCAGAGCAAGAAGTGTCGGGTACTTTTGCTTTTTTTCGACAAAAGTCTGTCTGATCGACGCGAAACTTTGTGGTGACGCAGCGTTCACCGGAGGGGCCGAACGAGCGTGGGGCACTCAGGCCCGAGCGCTGTCCACAGGAGACGGGCTCGACGGAGGAACCCCACGTCGAAGGCCCAGCCCGGTCGTCCGGCGCGCGGGCGGGA
>DATMCA010000861.1:0-5425 GCA_035559015.1 Umezawaea sp.
CCGCAGCGCGGCCTGGGTGCGGTCGCGCACCTGGAGCTTGGACAGCACGCCGGTGACGAGGTTCTTCACCGTGCCCTCGGCCAGGAACAGGCTCCCGGCGATCTCGCGGTTGCTGCGCCCGTCCGCCAGCAGCCGGACCACGTCGAGTTCGCGCTCCGACAGCGGCACGACCAGCGGCTGCCGCCGCGGAGCCTCCTCGTGCGGCATCCGCGCCACCCTGGCGACGAGCTTGGCCGCGACCGACGGCTGGAGCACCGACTCGCCGCGCCGGGCGGCGACCAGCGCCTCCACCAGCTTGGCCGACGACACGTCCTTGAGCAGGTAGCCGACCGCGCCCGCCCGCAGCGCCGCGAACACGTCCTCGTCGTCGTCGAACGTCGTCAGCGCCAGCACCCGCACCCCCGGCTGCTCGACCCGCAGCCGGGTGGTGGCCGCGATCCCGTCCAGCACCGGCATCCGCAGGTCCATCAGCACGACGTCGGGCCGCAGCTCGGCGGACAGCCGGACGGCCTGCTCGCCGTTCCCGGCCTCGCCGACCACCTCGATCTCCGGCTGCACCTCCAGCAGGATGGCCAGCGCCTCCCGGAACAGGGCCTGGTCGTCGGCGATCAGGACGCGGACGGCGGACTCCGGCCCGGTCACCCCGGCACCTCCACGACCAGCGTCACGCCGTGCCCGGTGGGCGAGTCGACGGACACCCGCCCGCCGAGGTCCGCCATCCGCTCCCGCAGCCCGACCAGCCCGAACCCGCTGTCCGGCACCGGCTCCTCCGGCAGTCCCCGACCGTCGTCGCGGACCTCCAGCCGGACCAGGTCCTCGCGGTCGAAGTCGAGCACGACGGTCGCGGTCGACGCGTCCGCGTGCTTGCGGACGTTGGTGAGCCCCTCCTGCGCCGCCCGGAACAGCGACTCCTCGACCTCGGCGGCGACCGCGCGGGCCACGCCGCGGACCTCCAGGTCGGTGGGCACGCCGACGTCGCCGGTCAACGACCGCAGGGCGTCCACCAGTGGAGCCTGCCGGGGTTCGCGCAGGGCGGCGACGGACCGCCGCACCTCCGCGAGGGCCTCCCTCGACTGGTCCTGCGCCTTGGCGAGCATCCCGTCGAGCCGCTCGGTGTCGGCCGTGCGGATCACGGCGCGCGCGGCCTGCAACAGCATCTGCACGACGGTCAGGTGGTGGCCCAGGCCGTCGTGGATGTCGCGGGCGACCCGGTTGCGCTCCTGCGTGGTCGCGAGCTGCTCGGCCTGCGCCGCGTACCCGCGCAGCCGTTCGTTGGCCTCGGCCAGCTCGGCCCTGGCCCGCTGCTCCCGCACGAGCAGCTCGGTGACCACGATCGTGAAGGTCGACACGGCCAGCGTGCCGAGTCCTTCCCGCAGCCCGGCGCCCCACTCCATGCCCAGGTGCACCAGGGGGATCACGGTGGCCACCACGACGGCGACCGGCAGCGGCAGCAGCAGGACGGCCTGGGCGACCAGCACCACGAGCAGCAGGATCGACCCGACCGCCGCGCCCGACAACGAGAACAGCGCGAAACCCAGCGCCAGCTGGATGCCGGTGTACAGGAGGGCGAACACCGGCGCGCGGCCCTCGACGAACCGGAACCCGACGATCGCGAGCACGGCGTAGACCAGCCCGACCACCAGCGTCGGCACGAGCCGCTGCTGGTAGCTCGTGGAACCCAGCGGCAGCGTCACCCACGCGATCACCGTCAGGATGCTCAGGGCCCTCTGCACGCGCCCACTGTGCTGGACCCCGAACGCCGTGGTCAACCGGGGGTTCGGAGATCCACTCGCCGCCCGGTCGCCAACCTTCCATTGTTCACCTTCGGAATGTCGACCGTGAACAACGCGGAATCGCTATACCTGGGGAGGGGGTGCGGCACCGCACTCGCGGCCGGTCGGTGGAGGGGTCCGACCGGCCGCGTCCCGCACCACGGGACCCGCTACGCGGTGAAGCGGTGGTGGCCGGTCCACCCCGGGTCGCCGGTGGTCGCGAAGCGGACCCACGCGCCGTGCACCTCGGCCGCGAGCGACGGCGGCACGTCCGGGCCGAGCAGGCCGTGCGGGCCGCGCAGCGCGGGCAGGTCGGTGGTCTCGAACACGAACGGCAGGTCCACGCCGTGGCAGGCGCCGTAGGTGCCGCCCCGCCAGTCGAAGTCGTAGGTGAGCGCTCCGCCGTGCGCCTCCACCAGCCTGCGCGCGCCCTCCCGGAACAGCTCGTCGATCGCGGCCGTGCGGGACGGGTCCTGGTAGAGCCCCGCCTCCTCGGTGTTGGTGCCCACCAGCAGGTCGACGGCGTGCGCCGGCCCGTGTCCGGTGCGGACGACCCCGAACGGCGTCACCCCGGCCAGGCTCGTGGTGTGCAGGCCCGCCACCGCGGCGATCAGATCCTCGTCCGGGACGGCCGCGAAGGCCGCGGGGGTGAGGTCGACCCCGAGCGCGTCGGCGAGGTCCACCGCGGTCTTGGCCGCCTCCTCGGGAGCCAGTTCGACGAGTCCTCCGCTCTGGCTGATCGCCCGGTGGAACAGGCCTCGCGCGGCCGGGTCGACGACGAGGGAGCCGACGATCATCGCTCCCGCGGACTGGCCGGACAGCGTGACGCGGTCCGGGTCGCCGCCGAACGCCGCGATGTTCGCGCGGACCCAGCGCAGCGCGGCGAGCACGTCGAGCGCGCCGCGGTTGTCCGGCGCGCCAGGCAGGCTCACCCAGCCCGGAGCGCCGAGGCGGTAGTTGAGCGTCACCAGGACGATCCCGTCGCGGGTGAAGGCGGACCCGTCGTAGGCCGGGGCGCTGCCCGTGCCGGACAGGAACCCGCCGCCGTGCACGAACACCACGACCGGGGCCGAACCGGTGGTGTCCGGCGTGGACACGGTGACCGTCAGGTAGTCGGCGCCGGACACCCGGTCGACGCCCATGACCGGGCCCATGTCCGTCTTGCCGAACCAGCGGCGGTCGGGCGCCGGCGCCGACGGGCCGGGCGTGCTCGCGTCGCGGACCCCCGTCCACGGCGGCGGGGGAGCGGGCGCGGCGAACCGGCCCGCGCCGACCGGCGGCGCGGCGTAGGAAATGCCGTGGAACACGGAGCCGTCACCGGACACGACACCGGAGGTGGTGGAGACCTTCACGCGAACGCCGCCCATTCCTTGATCCCGAACCCGGTGCCGTCCCGCCGGATCTCGGCCGCGCCCGACCCGGCCAGGTGCGCGGGCAGCACGAGCGCGTTGTGGTCGGCCGCCCAGCCGAGCACCCGCCGGCGCGTCGCCCTGGCCTCCGGCTCGTCCTCGTCGAAGGACGGGCAGTGGTCGGGCTCGGCGAACTGAAGCGGGCTGTGCAGCAGGTCGCCGACGAACACGGCCCGGTCGGTGCCCGAGGTCAGGGTGAGCACCGACGAACCGGGGGTGTGTCCCGCGGCCGGGTCGAGCCGCAGGTTCCCGTCGAGGACGTGGGAGTCCTCCCAGAGCGTGATCAGCCCGGCCTCGTGCACCGGTGCGACGCTGTCCTCGAACACGTTCTGCATCTTGCGCCCCGACCTGGTCCGGTGCTCGTTGAGGGGGTTCCAGTAGTCGAAGTCGGCGCGGGCCAGGAGGTAGCGGGCGTTGGGGAACGTCGGCACCCACGCCGACCCGTCCAGGCGGGTGTTCCAGCCGACGTGGTCGCCGTGCAGGTGCGTGTTCACCACGACGTCCACGTCCTCGGGCCGCACGCCCGCCTTCGCCAGGTCGGCCAGGAAGTCGGTGTCCAGGTGCGCGAAGAACGGCATGTACGGCCGCTCCTTGCCGTTGCCGACGCCGGTGTCCACGAGGATGGTCCGGCCCTCGCTGCGCACGACCCAGGTCTGCATGACGGCCTGCATGGTGTCCTGCTCGGGACGCCAGTGCTCCGGCGCCAGCCAGCTCTCGTGCGCCTCCCAGGCCTGCCGGGGGACGTCCGGGAACACGAACTCGCGGGGCAGTCCGGCGGGCGGCTGCTCGATGACGCGGGTGATCTCGACGTTTCCGAGGGTGATGGTGTCCATGTGATCGAGTCTGGCCGGCCGGACCGGGCGCGGGTATCGGTCACGTGACCGCAGTCGCCGATACAGTCGAACGGTGACAGTGACGGGCCGCGAGGCCGTGACCGCCTCCGTCCTGGCTCTGACCAGCGGGGTCCTGGTCGTCGCCGGGGAACCGGGCGCGGGCACGAGCACGCTGCTCGACCTCGCGGCGGACACCGCCGCGGACCGCCGGGTGCTGCGCGCGACCGGCAGCCGCGGCGAGGCGACCCTGCCGTTCTCCGGGCTGCACCAGCTCCTGCGACCCGTGCTCGACCAGGTCGACGGGCTGCCCGAGCGGCAGCGGTCGGCGCTGCTCGGCGCGATCGGCCTCGGTGGCGACGGGGGCGCCCCGGACCGGCTGATCATCGGCGTCGCCGTCCTCTCGCTGCTGTCGGAGCTGAGCGAGCGCGTCCCCGTGCTGGTCGTGGTGGACGACGCGCGGTGGCTCGACGAGGGGTCGCGCGACGTGCTCGCGTTCGTCGCCCGGCGCATCGGTGACGAGCCGCTCGCCGTGCTCGTCGGCGCGCGGGACGACACCGAGTTCCCCGGCTTCCCGCTGGTCGCGCTGGGTCCGCTCGACCCGCTCGCGGCGGCGGCCCTGCTCGACGCCCAGCCGGCACCGCCGACCGGAGCGCTCCGAGTGCGGGTGCTGGCGCAGGCCGCCGGCAACCCCCTGGCCCTCGTGGAGCTCGCCAGGGCGGGCTGCGCCGACGACGAGATCCTGCCGCTGACCGACCGGCTCGAACGGGTCTACGCCGCCGACCTCGACCGGTTGCCCGCCGCGACGCGAGCGGCGTTGCTGCTGGTCGCGGCGGACACGGCCGACCTCGTCGCGCACGCCCGCGCCGCCGACCTGGCGCCCGCCGAGGAGGCGGGGCTGGTGCGGCTCACCGGCGGCCGGGTCCGCTTCCGGCACCCGCTCGTCCGGTCGGCGATCTACCACTCGGCGCCGCTCGCGGCACGGGCGGAGGCCCACCGCGTCCTCGCGGACCTGCTCGCCGCCGAACCCGACCGGCGGGCCTGGCACCTCGCCGCGGCCGCCACCGCACCCGATGAGACCGTGGCCGCCGCACTGGAGGCCACGGCGAGCCGTGCCCAGCACCGAGGCGGGCACGCGGCTGCCGCAGGCGCGCTCGAACGTGCCGCCGAACTGAGCCCCGGGCCGGACGACCGGGCCCGACGGCTGGTGCTCGCCGCGGGCGCCGCCGTCTACACGGGCCAGGCGCTGTGGGTCGAGCAGCTCGCGACGGCGGCGACCGACCTCACCGACGACCCGTTCCTGGCCGCCACGGCCGCGCTCAGACTCGGCCAGGTCCTCACGCTGACCTCCCGGCACGGCCAGGCGATGGCCCTGCTCATGCGCGCGGCGGACGAGCCGTCGCTGACCGGCCCG
>DATMCA010000862.1:0-3809 GCA_035559015.1 Umezawaea sp.
CGTGTCCTTGTAGATGGTCGAGTACTGCTCACCGGAGACGATCGACTTCACCGACGCGACCTCGGCGTCCTGCCCGGTCACGATCGGGTAGGGCCGGTCACCGCTGCCGTAGCCGTTGCTCCTCAACGCCGACAGGATGCCGATCGACAAGCCGTCGAACGGCGAGAGCACGCCCTGAACCCGCGCGCCGCCGCCGTAGCTGGAGGTCAGCACGTCCTCCATGCGCCGCTGCGCCGTCGCCGGGTCCCAGCGCAGGATCGCGATCGTGGAGAAGTCCTTCTGGCCGCTCTTGACGACCAGCGTCCCCTTGTCCAGGTACGGCTGGAGCACGGACATGGCGCCGTTGAAGAAGAACGTGGCGTTGTTGTCGTCCGGCGAGCCCGCGAACAGCTCGACGTTGAACGGCCCCTTGGCATCGCCCTCGGAACCGTCGGCCTTCTTCAGCCCCAGACCGGTCAGCAGCGAGGTGGCCTGCTGGACACCGACCTTGAAGTTGTCGAACGTGGCGTAGTAGTCGACGTTGGGGCTGTTGAGGATCAGCCGGTCGTAGGAGATCACCGGGATCTTCTTGTCCGCCGCCAGTTGCACCTGCGTGGTGAGCGACTTGCCGTCGATGGACGCGACGATGAGCACCTTGGCGCCCTTGGTGATCTGGTTCTCGATCTGGTTGGCCTGCGTCGGGATGTCGTCCTGGGCGTACTGGAGGTCGACCTGGTAGCCCTGCTTCTCCAGTGCCGCCTTGATGTTGTCGCCGTCGTGGATCCATCGCTCGGACGACTTGGTCGGCATGGTCACGCCGACCAGCGACCCGCTGCCGGGCCCGGCCTCGACCGTCTGGTCGACCGTCTTGGTGGACGAGCCGCAGGCGCTCAGCGCCGCGGTGAGCGCCAGAGCGCCACCCATCGCGGCGAAACGGGTGAACTTCATCGTTCCCTCCAAGGGGTTCGGAACGTTCTGTCGTCGGCCGGCCTCCAGCACGTGCGCACCGCAGCGGAGCTTTGGAGGAGCCGACCGGAGATGTGGCCGACTCGAACCGCGTGCGTGCCCGGGAATCGATCGCCTTGACGTGACACCTTGGTCCGTGAGGCTCGCCACCGATGATGTTATCGCTAACACTAATACCGTCAACAGAAGTCCGTAACGTTTCGGCAACTCACGGGAAATCCTGTGATTGAAGGAATCCCCGCCTCGAACCATTCGAGATGAACGTTCTCAAAGAGGACTGGACCAGTCCGCGCCACGGGCTGAGTCCCGGCCTGTCCCGCGCGGACCCCCTGCCCGGTGGTCCGGGGTGGACGCTCCCCCGAAGACGGCCCAGCGCCGTCGTGCCCGGTCGCCCGACAGCGGTTTGCGCCTCCGACGAGCGGGGAAACCGGGCCTATTCCAGTCGCGACGAGAGGTGTGGCTGTGCCGCTGCCCGAGAACGGCGAGTTGCTCGCCGACCGGTACGAACTGGCCGAGGTGATCGGGTCCGGTGGCATGGCCGTGGTGCACCGGGCCTGGGACACCCGGCTGCGGCGCCCCGTGGCCGTCAAGCTGTTCGCGGCGAGCGCCGACCTCGACAACGCCCGCCGGTTCGACAACGAGGTCCGCACCCTGGCCGGGCTGTCCCACCCCGGTCTGGTGTCCGTCTACGACGCGGGCGTGTGGGCGGGGACGTCGTTCGTCGTGCTGCGCCTGGTCGACGGGCCCACGCTGCGCAACCGCATGGCCGACGGCCCCCTGCCCGTGGGCGAGGTCAGGTCGACGGGCGCCGCCGTGGCCGAGGCCCTCGCCCACGTGCACGCCCGTGGTGTGGTCCACCGCGACGTCAAGCCCTCCAACATCCTGCTCGACGACGACGGCACGCCGTACCTCGCCGATTTCGGGCTGGCCCACTCGGTGGGGAGCACGCGGCTCACCCGCACCGGCCTGATCGTCGGCACCGCCGCCTACCTGGCCCCGGAGCAGGTACGCGGTGCCGAGGTCGACTCCGCCGCCGACGTCTACGCCCTCGGTCTGGTCCTGCTGGAGTGCCTGACCGGCAGGTGCGAGTACACCGGCAGCGACGTCGAGACCATCGTGTCCCGCCTGCACCGGTCGCCCGTGATCCCGGAGCACCTGCCCGCCGACCTCGTGAGGCTGCTGACGCTGATGACGTCGCAGTCCCCTGGCGACCGCCCCACCGCCCGGCACTGCGCGGAAGCCCTCCGCGCCGAACAACCCACCGCCGTGTCGGCCATCCCGCAGCCGCCGCGCCGGAGGGCGCTGATCGCTTCCGCAGCGGGTCTGCTGGGGGTCATCGGCATCGGCTGCGCCCTCGCCTCCGGTCCGACCGCACCCGTGTCCGACTCCCCGGACGCCGCCAAACCCGCCGTCGTCCAGCAGGTCTCGCCGATCGTGTCGACGCCCGAGGCGACGGAGGCCCAAGCGCAGCTCGTCGCGATCTCCACCACGCCCCCGGCCGCGGACCAGCCGACCCACGACGTGGCGGAAGAACCAGCGCAGGCACCCGTGCAGGAGCAGAGGCCCGCGCCCGAGCAGGCCGCCGGTCCGGGCCCCGGTCAGCCGCACGGACCGGGCAAGGACGACAAGCCGACCCCTCCCGGCCAGGTCCGGAAGGGCAAGCCCTGACGCCAGGTCCTCGCCGGGCTACTGGTCCGACACGGCACGCAGCGCGGGGCCGACGCCGTCCCCGACGATCTTCCGCACGTCGGTGCCCGGCAGGGTCGGCCAGTAGGCCCAGTGCGTCACCACCTCGTCCGTCGCCCCACCTGGCGGGCGGCGGAGCACCTGGTCGGCGTCGATGAAGCAGTCCAGGACGACCTCCCCGGTCCCCTCCACGGGATGGACGCTTCGGAAGTACATCGGGAGCACGATCCAGAACTCCGGACCGATCAACGGGTCGGGGTCGACGCCGGGTTCGGCGGGGTAGCGACCGGTGACGGCCGCGACGACACCGGCGCCGTCGAAGGGAAGCCGCTCGTCGGCCGGGATCCAGTCGATCGTCGTCTCCATGTGGACCGCGCTTCCTCGTCGGGGGATGTTCCGCCAGCGCCACCGAACCCGATCCGCCGCCCCGCCGCATCGGGGATTCCCCCGCTTCTCACCCGGACGGCGAAGCCGCGACTGCTCCCTTCGCCGGGGCGGTGACCACAAAACGTTGTTCAGCGCACGGGCGACGAACCTGAACACCCTCTCGGTCGCTTGACTCGGCGAACCCGTGTCGCGTCCACCGTCCTCGGCACGGGTTCCCCCACGACGAGGAGTTCACCGTGGCACGAAGAGCGGTCGCGCTGGTGCTGGCCTCCGCACTGGCCGCGGCGGCGGCCCCCGCGCACGCCGCACCGGGCGGAACGGCACCGGGCACGACGAGCACCGCGGTCGGGAACGCACGGGGCCAAGTGCCGCCGGGTGACCGGAAGACCGTCACGCTCGTCACCGGCGACAAGGTCGTCCTCGACGGCGACCGGCTCGTCTCGGTCACCCCCGGCGCGCACCGGGAGAACGTCTCGTTCCAGGTCACCCGGCACGCGGGCCGCGTGCGCGTCGTCCCCTCCGACGTGGCGCGGACGCTGGCCGAGGGCCGGGTGGACCGGCGGCTGTTCGACGTCACCGGGCTGGTCGAGGCCGGGTACGACGACGCGCGGCGCGACACGGTCCCGGTGATCGTCTCCGGCGGCCACCCGCCGTCGGGCGCGCTGGTGGCCGAGGCGCTGCCGACCGTGGACGCGGTGGCGGCCGAGGTGCCGAAGGCGACCGGGTGGCGGGACCTGCCCGAGGGCACCGGCAAGGTGTGGCTGGACGGGGTCGCCCGTCCGCTGCTGGAC
>DATMCA010000863.1:0-3383 GCA_035559015.1 Umezawaea sp.
GCCCGGCCACGATCCGCAGCGGTGAGGGCATCCGGACGTTGACTACGGAGTCGTGCTGGGGCGAGAGCCGCACCGGTGACGACGCCTGCTATCGCGACACCGCGACCACCACGACGTCCGTCACCGCCGAGATCATCGCGCGCGGCTGGGCCGACCTGGCCAACCACGCGTCGCTGACCACACCGACCACCCTCGTGCCCGGCACGAAGTACTCGATGACCTTCCGACTGTCCACAACGGACCACGTCGTCCGCCAGGGGCACCGGCTGGGCCTGGTGATCGCCGGTGCCGACACGAGCCAGATCAGCGCCCCGTCCCGGCTCCCCAAGGTCATGCTGGACCTCGCCGGGACCTCGGTGCGGTTGCCGGTGGCCGGCGCGGTTCCGGAGGCCACCACCCACTTGACCGTCGGCCAGGTCACCACCCAACCCGACCGCGCGCACGGCAGGCTCGACGGCTAGTCGAACAACGCCAGGTGGTCCCGGACCCAGTCGGTGAACCGGCGTGGCGGACGACCGAGCACCCGCTCGACGTCGTCCGTCACGACCGCGTTGTGGCCCTCGCGCACCCACGCCGTGCCGCGGGCCACCTCCTCCGCGGCCGAGCGGTCCACCCCCGACCCCAGCACGTGCTCCGCCGACACCTCGACGATCTCGACGAGCCTGCCGAGGAGCCGCCCGAGCCGAGCGGCCTGCTCCGGCACGCTCAGCAGTTCCGGACCGGTCAACGTGTACGTGCACTCCGCGTGGCCGTCGGCGGTCAGCGCGGCGACGGCCACCGCCGCCACGTCGCGGGGGTCCACCACGCCCTGCTTGCCGTCGCCGGTCAGGTTGGCGAGCCGTCCGTCCGCCGCGAGCCGCAGCACGTTCGACGCGAAGCTGGAGGGGCGCAGGATCGTCCACGCCGCCCCGCTCGCCCGAACAGCCTCCTCGCCCGCCAGGTGCCACTCGCCGATCACCCGCCCGTCGGCGGTGGTCGAGCCGGTCCCGATCGCCGACAGCTTCACCACCTTCGCCACCCCCGCGTCCCGTGCCGCGTCGAGCATCGCCACGTCGTGCCGGGAGGTCGCGGTGGCGGGCGCGGTGAGCAGGAACAGGGCGTCGACGCCGTCGACCGCGCGCCGCAGCGAAGCCGGGTCGTCGAAGTCCGCCCGCACCCCGTGGAGCCCGCCGCCCTTGCGGGACATGGCTCGCAGCGGGACGCCGAGGTCGGCCAGCTGCCGGACGACCTCACTGCCGATGGTGCCCGTGGCACCTGAGATCAGGATCATGCCGCCACGGTGCCGACCCGGACCACCTGTCCGATAGGAAGTTCCGGCACACCCGCGGGCCGCGAACCCGCCTACCGTTGACCGGGTGAGCTTCGACGAACAGGTCCTCCGCGTGCCCGACGGGCTGCGGCCGTGGATCGCGCGGGTCACCGTCGCGACGCCGGGGAGCGGCATCGAGAACGCCTTGCTCGCCGAACCCGACCACGCGACGACGCTCGCCCTGCGCGAGGGAGCGTTCGTGGTGATCGGCCCGCGCACCCGCGCCCGCTACCACCTGCCGAAGAAGTTCCGGTCCTGCGTGATGATCCGCCTCCAACCCGGCCGGGCCGGTGCCCTGCTGGGCCTTCCGGCGCGGGACTTGGTCGACCGGGTCGTGCCGCTGCGGGAGCTGTGGGGCGAGCGCGACTCCGCCGACGTCACCGCCGTCCGCCGCGCGCTGGCCCGGCGGTCGACCCGCGACGACCGCGGCGACCTGGTGCGCGCGGCCGTCGACCTGCTGCGGGCGCGACCGGTCGGCGTCGCGGCCCGTGAGCTGAACGTCAGCGAACGGCACCTGCGGACGGCGTTCACCGAGGCCGTCGGCGTGTCGCCGAAGCACTTCGCCCGCATCGACCGCGTCCGCACGGTGCTCGCCGGAGTCCGGCCGGGCGGGTTGGCGGGCCTCGCGGCCGAGGCGGGCTACTACGACCAGTCCCACATGACGGCCGAGTTCCGCGACGTGATGGGGGTTTCGCCGGGTCGGTTCGCGGCCGGTGAGCTACCGCCGCCCGGAGCCTGTAGCGGCCTGGTGACCTGAGTCACAGGAATTTCCCTGTGCGCGTAGGCCCTCGACCTGGCTAGCGTCGGTATTCAAGTTTTAATACCGAGGGGAGTTCCAGTGGCAGTCCTGGTTACCGCCGCGACCGGTACCACCGGCCGCGGCGTCGTCCACGCCTTGCTGGCAGCGGGGCAGGAGGTTCGAGCGCTCACCCGGAACCCGGCGACCGCGGACCTGCCCGACGGGGTCGACGTCGTCCGGGGAGACCTCGACCGCCCCGACCACCTGGCCGCCGTGCTCGACGGCGTCGACCGGGTCTACTACCTGCCCACCGCCGTCAACCACGAGCAGACCGTCGACCGCGCGGACGCCTTCCTCGCGCTGGCGGTGAAATCGGGGCTGCGCCGGGTGGTCACCCTCACCGGCAGCGCCGTCACCACCCGGCGGCCGGGCAGCTTCGAGCTGCACCACCAGATGGAGCAACGGGTTGAGGCATCCGGCCTGGAGTGGACGCACATCCGGCCGCACGAGTTCGCCGTGAACAAGCTCGACGTGTGGGCGCACTCGATCCGGGCGGAAGACGTCGTCCGCAACGCCTTCCCGGACGGCACCGGCGTTCCGGTGCACGAGGCCGACATCGCCGAGGTCGCCGTCGCCGCGCTGCTGGAGGACGGGCACCACGGCGAGGCGTACACGTTGACCGGCCCGGAGAGGCTCACGCACCGGCAGCAGACCGTCGCGATCGCCGAGGGCATCGGCAGGCCGCTGCGGTTCGAACCGCTCACCTTCGGCCAGGCCAGGCGGGGTTACATCGAGGCCGGGCTCCCGGTGGACATCGCCGAGTACCTCCTCTGCTACCAGGCGGAGTTCGCCGACGAGCCGCCGGAGGTCTCACCGGACTTCGGGCGGGTGACCGGCAGGCCGGGCCGCACGCTCGCCGAGTGGGCGCGCGACCACCGCGCGGACTTCGAGCGGTAGACCGGAAAACCGGGCGGATCATGACCGGAAACCAGCCGTAGTGGTGAATGGCTGACCGTTCACGGAGCAGTGCGTGAGTTGCCGCGTACCTTCGGTGACAGTCACTCGTTTGCGTTCCGCGGACGTGGTCGCATGTGACCGGCAAAACCGTCCACATGCGACCACGGGATCCGCTCCGACCGATCGGGAGCCGGGCGACCTTCGACCATGCCCGGCTTTCCGAATCGATCTGACCAGCAGCGCCCCCGGCAGGATTCGAACCTGCGACCTCGGGATTAGAAGTCCCATGCTCTGTCCAGCTGAGCTACGAGGGCGTGTACGTGGCCGGTCCGAGGCGTTACTCAGCCTGACGGCAACCTAGCAGGTCGAGCCCTCACG
>DATMCA010000864.1:0-2090 GCA_035559015.1 Umezawaea sp.
TTCTTATCTCGATGTCGTTCTGCGTCGACTGGACGCGGCTCTGGTCCTGGACGACGCGGACGGATCGCTCACGGTCCGGCGTCGGGGGGTGCAGGTCTTCTGAAGTGAGGGGGGGCGGGCAGGCAGGACCGTGATCATGCTTGTGGTGGCCTGTCCGGCATGTCTGGTGCGCCCGGTGTGTCAGGCATGTGGAAGGGCTCTTCCTTCCTACGTTGTGGGTTGCTGAGATCCAGAACGAGTCGGAAAGAGCCCGGTGGAAGACTACCCGCGGACGGCGCTGATGGGGATGCTGACGGCGACGGTGACCGGGCCGGACCTGGCCGAGGTCCTGGGGCCTGTGACCGGTCGGGGGCCGGTGATCGATGCGCTGATCGACGGGCTGGGTCCTGTCGTGGTGAGGTTGCTGCAGGTCGGGATCGGTCTGGGCGGGCGTGCGGCGGCGGGGACGGTGTCTCTGGGCGAGGTTGAGCAGGAGCTGCGGACCAGCGGCCGGGAGCTGATCCGGGCGGCGATGCAGGCCGTGATGGACGCGGCCTCGGCCGCCGAGGAACGCCGGCCCGGTGGCGTGGACGGTCCCGATGGGGTACGCCGCAGACGGGTGGAGGACGGGCACGCCCGCAGTGTGGCGACCGTGTTCGGGCGGATCAGGGTGTGCCGGCTGGCCTACCGGGCCCCGCTGGCGGCGAACGTGCACCCGCTGGACGAGGTGCTGGACCTGCCTGCGGGCCTGTACTCACCCGGTCTGGCCAGGCTGTGCGCCCAGGAATCGGTCCGGGGCTCATTCACCGACGCCGCCGACGCCGTCGAGTACGCCACCGGGGTCCGGATCGGCACCCGGCAGATCATCGAACTGACCCGGGCCGCAGCAGCCGACGCGACCGCCTTCTACGCTGACCCCGGCCGCGAGGTGTCCGCCGCCGCCCCGGACGACGCACTGGTGATCACCGCGGACGGCAAGGGCGTCCCGGTCCGACCCGAGGCCCTGCGCCCCGGCACCGCCAAGCTCGCCACCAAGGCCAAGACGTCGGCTACGGACGACAGCAGCGGCAGCAAGCCCCACCGCAAGCGGATGGCCGAACTGGTCTGCGTCTACGACCTGACCCCGGTACCGCGCACGGTCGAGGACATCCTGCCGACCCTCATCGGCGACGGCGACGGCGACGGCGAGGGCGAGGGCGAGGGCGAGGGCGAGAAGCCGGCCGCGGTCAAGGCGCCGACGGCGACCGGCAAATGGCTGACCGCCTCCCTGATCGAGGACATCCCCACCGTGATCGCGGCCGGGTTCGACGAGGCCACCCGCCGCGACCCGACCCACACCCGTGACTGGGTCGCCCTGGTCGACGGCAACACCACCCAGATCGAGGCGATCACCGCCCAGGCCGCCGCCCGGGGTGTCGACGTCACCATCCTGGTCGACTATCTGCACGTCGCGGGATACGTCTGGGACGCGGCCAAGGCGTTGTTCTGCACCGACACCACCGCCGGGATGACCCTGGCCCGCACCTGGGTCCACGAACGCAGCCGAATGATCCTCCACGGCCGAGCGCTCGAGGTCGCCGACCGGATCCGCACCCGTGTCCGTGACTCGAAACTCACCACAGCCCAACGGAAATCTGCTCTGGAGGCGGCGACCTACCTGACCAACAAGGCGCCCCACCTGGACTACCCCACCGCCCTGGCCCGAGGCTGGCCGATCGCCACCGGGGTGATCGAAGGGGCCTGCAGGCACCTCGTCCAAGATCGAATGGATATCACCGGCGCCAGGTGGGGCCTGGACACCGCCCAAGCCGTCCTCACCCTCCGGGCCATCGCAACCACCGGGGACCTCGCCCAGTACTGGCGGTACCACCAGCAGCAGGAACACCACCGCACCTACTCGGCCAGCACGACCCCGACCACACCGGCCCTCGCCGCATGATCACCTGACAAGGTCACTCGAAAGGACTCGCACCCGTCAGCAGACCCGGGCTCAGCCGCCGTAAGGCCCTTGCCGAAGTGGATCGAACACTGCGAATGAGGCGGCGTGAATTGCACCCCCGAATGTCGTCGCCAGCGGCAAAGTCAGCGTCCAGCCGCCATCGTATTGCCCA
>DATMCA010000865.1:0-4921 GCA_035559015.1 Umezawaea sp.
CGGACGCCGATGTACCTCGACGGCGTCGTCGTGTCGATCGCCGGCCTGCGCCCGATCATGCCCGTCAACGGGCGCCCGAGCATTCTCGTGACCTCCCCGTTCGGTCGAGAGCCCCTGGCCGGTCAGGCCGAGCTCTTCGACGCCCGGGTGGAGGACCCGCTCGACGACGCGGACGCCCTCGCGGCGCGGCTCGTCGACACGCTCGCCGGCCTCGCCGCGGGCGCCCGTGGACTCGGGGGCGAGACGGGGAACGGGGACGACGGGGATGACGACGTACGACCGGGCGACAGACCGGCGGCCGGGGAACCCGGCCACGCGATGGATACCGGGCGGCCATCGGCGACGGTGCCGGTGGACGGCCCGGCGGACGGCACGGAGGACCTCGGCCATCCGGGCGGTGGCGAGGCCGCAGGAGACGGGGAACGGGGACTTTCGGAGGCTCTGGGCGGCGTGGGGGGTCTCCAGCCTCGGTGACGGCATCCGGTTCGCCGCGCTGCCGCTGCTCGCGGCGCGGGTGACCCGGGACCCGCAGCAGGTCTCGCTGGTGATGGCCGCGCAGGGCGCGGCGTGGCTGGTGTTCGCGCTGCCCTCGGGCGCGCTCGCCGACCGGTGGGACCGGCGGCGGCTGATGCTGCTGATCAGCATGCTGCAAGCGCTGGCCCTGCTGCCGCTGCTCGCCGTGCGCGGTGTCGAGGACCTGGTGCTGGTCAACGTGGTCACGGCCTGCCAGGCCGGGCTGGCCGCGCTGTTCGAGCCCGCTCGCGGCGCGCTGCTGCCCTCGTTGGTGGATCGCGACGACCTGCCCGCCGCGAACGGGCTGATCGGCGTCGGCGTCAACCTCGCCCGGCTGCTCGGCGCGTCGCTGGGCGGTGTGCTGCTCGGGTACACCGGCCTGCCGGGGGTGCTGCTCGCCGACGCCGTGTCGTTCCTGCTGGCGGCCCTGCTGCTGGTGCGCGGGTTCGGCGTCACCCCGCCCGTCGTGGCGCACCCGCCGGTGCTGCGCGCGTGGGTGGACGGTCTGCGGGAGATCGCCGCCGGTCGGCAGTTGCGGTTCATGGTGCTGGTCGTCGGCCTGATGGCGATGGCCCAGGGCCTGTTCGTCGTGCTGTTCGTGGTGTTCGTGACCGAACGGCTCGGCGGTGGCGAGGCGGAGACCGGGCTGCTGCGCGGTGTGCAGGCCGTCGGCGGACTGCTCGGCGGTGTGCTGGTCGGTGTGCTGGCGCGGAAGTTCGTCGCCGGACGGCTCCTCGCGTGGTCCCTGCTGGTGTTCGGCGTGCTCGCCGCGCTGATGTGGAACGCGACCCACGTGACGACCGCGCTGCCGTTCTACCTGGTCGCGTTCGCCGTGCTCGGCGCCCCCGGCGTGGTGGGCGGGGTCGGGATGATGTCGGTGCTCCAGCTCCACACGTCGGACGCCTCCCGCGGCCGGGTGCTGAGCAGCTTCCTCAGCCTGTTCGACGGGTTCCAGGCGGTGGGGATGGTGGTCGCCGGGGTGCTCGTCGTGCCGCTGGGGCTGACCGCGCTGCTCGACGTGCAGGCCGGGCTGTACGCGCTAGCCGGACTGGTGGCGCTGAACCACCAGTGGGGCCACGACGACGAGCAGGGCGGCCGGGACGAGGAACGCGACGACCGGGTCGAGGTGGTACAGGGGCACGAACGCGATCGGTGACAGCGCGCCGCCGAGGAACCTGAGGGACTGCACCACCGACACCGAACCGCCCCGGTTGACGCTGTCGCCCGTGAGCACCAGGGCGTTCACGCCGACCACGACGCCCTGGCTGCACGCCCCGGCCAACGCCCACAGCAGGCCGACGGCCCAGATCGACGGGAGCGTCGCCACCGCGGCCAGCAGCACCCCGCCGGTGATCGCGCCGACCTGCACGCACCGCTTGGCACCGAAGCGGTCGACGGCCCGTCCCACCAGCCGCGCGGTGAGGATGCCCGCGATGCCGAAGCCCGTGAGGACCACGCCCCGCTCGCCCGCGCTGAGGCCGAAGCCGTCACCCAGTCGGAAGGCGACCAGGAACGAGATGCCGCCGAGGCAGCCCCAGCCGACGAACCCGGTGGCGGCGATCCGGATCACCGAGGGCCGCCACGCGCTGCGGAGCCTCGGGCGGTCCCCGGTCGCGGTGGTGTTCTTCGGCAGGCCGATCCACGCGAGCAGGGCGGCCACGACCGCCGCGCCGACGAACGCCCAGCGCCAGGACGCCTCCGCCGCCAGACCGCCCACGAGCGGTGCCGACGTCTGGCCCGCCGCCTGCATCGAGGCGAAGACGCCGAGGGTGCGGCCCAGGCGGTCCTTCCGGGTGACCGCGGCGATGGCCGCGAGCAGCAGCGGGGTGGTGAAGGCGTTCGCCGCGCCCTGGATCGCCCGCCCGGTGAGGAGGACGGGGAACGTCCAGGAGACGGCGCAGAGCACCGACGCCAGGACGTAGACGAGGTAGGCGATCCGGACCGTGCGCAGCGCGCCCCACCGGGCTCCGAGGGTGCCGGAGACCAGCATCAGGCCCGCGAACGGGAGGAGGTAGGTGGTGAGCGTCGTGGCCGCTTCGCCGCCGGACCGGTCGAAGTCCACGCCGATCTCGGGGAGGATCGACGACGTCATCGCGCCGCCGAACGGGCCGAGGAAGCCGCCCGCGTAGAGCGCGGCGATGGTCGCCCTGTCCCGCCAGCCCGTGCGGGTCGTCGTCGTGGTCATGTGTCCTGTTGGTGGGTGCCGGGGTCGTCGGTGCCGGTGGACAGTCAACTCCACGCGCTGTTCCGGCGTGGTCGCGGTCCACCTGACGGGATCACCGCTCGCGGGTGGCGGTCCGGACGTCGTCCTCCTGCCGCAGCTCCAGGGTGTCCGGGCCGCTCAGCCTGGCCTCGCAGTCGAGCGGGCCCGCGCGGTAGCGGCCCTGCCCCAGGGGGTGCAGCGGCAGCGGCGGTTGGCCCGGTGACGTGAACTCCAGCCCGTCGTCGGTCTCGGTGATGTCGAACCGGTGGTCGTCGCGCAGCCGCCACCGGCCGGTCGGCGGGCCCTCGCCGGGCGGAGGCGTGCCGTACTGGCGTTCGGCCTCGTCCAGCAGGCCGCCCGCGACCTCGTCGGACAGCTCGTTGTTGGTCATCACCGCCATCGTGGTCCGGGCGTCGGGCCAGGTGAACGTCCAGCAGCTGTAGCCGAAGTTGCCGCCCGTGTGGCCGAACCTGCCCGCCGCGCCGACGTGGACGCCCAGCCCGTACCCGCCCGGTACCTGCGGGGTGAGCATCTGCTCGGTGGTCTCGGCCGTGAGCAGGGAGAGGGCCCTCGTGCGGATCTCGGTGCCCAGCCGGACCAGGTCGGACGGGGTCGTCCACAGGCCCGCGCTCGCGAGCTCCGGTTGCACGCGCCACCCGCCGCTGATCCGGGAGCCGTCCCCGTGGTGGCCGGCCGCGGTGTCGTGGTGCAGGGGGAACTGCTGGTCGAAGCTGCTGTGCCGCATCTCCAGCGGCTCCAGCACCAGGGTGTGCATGAGGGTCGTGAACGGGGTGTCGGTGACGTCCTCCAGGAGCTGCTGGAGGACGGCGTAGTGGCTGCCCGAGTAGCGGAAGCGGCTGCCGGGCAGCGTCGTCGCCCGCACCGGCGGGGTGTTCGCCGGGGGCTCGCCGTCCAGGACCTGGCGCAGGGTCGGGACCGGCTCGTCCTGGTGGAAGCCGCGGAACCAGTTGACCGACAGGCCCGCCGTGTGGGCCAGCAACTGGCGCACGGTCGGGCGCGGTCGCCACCCGTCGTCGTCCGGCAACCGCCACGAGGTGAGGTAGGTGTGGACGTCCTCGTCCAGGTCCAGGACGCCTTGGTCGGCCAGGCGCAGGGTGCCGAACGCGGCGACGTGCTTGCTGACCGAGCAGGCCTGGAAGATCGTGCTGGTCGTCGCCGTCCCGTAGGCCGCGGACCAGGGGGCGACGCCGTCCCCGTCGACGGCGATGCTGACCGCCGGAACCCGGTACAGGGCCATCAGGTCGGGGAGCGCCACCCGGTCCGGTGACCGGTGCCGCCTGCCCATGTGGCGGTCCATCCCCGCCAGGACCTCGTTCCACCGCGTCATGGACCCACCTCCCCGTGGATGGCTCCACTGTAGGGAGGACGGGCTCGCGGTGGTGGGGGAAAGGCGGTGCCGCCACCGCTCCCAGCGGCGGCGGCACCGGTCGCTACAGGCCCGCGGGACCCTTGCCGGGACCGCGGCCCCGGCGGCGGAGGTAGCGCTCGAACTCGGCCGCGATGGCGTCGCCGCTCTCCTCGGTGATCTCGATCTCCGCGTCACCGCGCTCCTCGAGGGCCCGCACGTAGTTGCGGACGTCCTCGTCCTCGTCCGCCATCTCGCTGACGGTCCGCTCCCACTCCTCCGCCTGCTCGGGCAGGGCGCCGAGCGGCACCTCGACGTCGAGGACCTCCTCGACGCGGTGCAGGAGGGCGAGGGTCGCCTTCGGCGACGGGGGCTGGGAGACGTAGTGCGGCACGGCGGCCCAGAACGAGATGGCGGGGATGCCCGCCTGCACGCACAGGTCCTGGAAGACGCCCACTATCCCGGTGGGCCCCTCGTAGCGGGAGCGCTCCAGGCCGTACTTCGCCGCCGACTCCTCGTCGTATGCGGTGCCGGTCACGGGGACCGGACGGGTGTGCGGGGTGTCCATGAGCAGCGCGCCCAGCGTCACCACGGTGGTGATGCCGAGGCCCTCGATGTGGCCGAGGAGCTCCGCCGCGAACTTGCTCCACCGCATGTTCGGCTCGATGCCGTGCACCAGCACCACGTCGGTCGCGGAGCCCGGCGGACGGCACACGGTCAGGCGGGTCGTCGGGAATTCCACCCTCCGGGTGATGCCATCCACCATGCGGACCGTGGGCCGCGTCACCTGGAAGTCGTAGTAGTCGTCGGGGTCGATCTCCGCGAGGGGGGTCGCGTCC
>DATMCA010000866.1:0-4496 GCA_035559015.1 Umezawaea sp.
CGGCCAGCGTTCGTGCACTGTCGACAGGGCCAGGTAGTCCGGGCGGAAGTCGTGGCCCCACTGGGAGACGCAGTGGGCCTCATCGATGGCGAACAGGGAGACCTTGCCCCGGTCCAGCAGGCGCATGGTCGATTCGAGCCGCAGCCGCTCCGGCGCCAGGTAGAGGAGGTCCAACTCCCCCGCCAGGAACTCCGACTCGACCATGCTGCGCTCGTCCGGGTTCTGCGTCGAGTTCAGGAAGCCCGCCCGCACACCGACGTTGCGCAGCGCGTCGACCTGGTCCTGCATCAGCGCGATCAGCGGCGAGATCACCACGCCGACACCCGCCCGGACCAGCGCCGGGATCTGGTAGCACAACGACTTGCCGCCACCTGTCGGCATGAGGACGAGCGCGTCACCGCCCGCGACCACGTGCTCGATGACGGCCTGCTGGCTGCCGCGGAACTCGGCGTACCCGAACACCCGCTGGAGTACTTCACGGGCTTCGCTCACGTCGGTCCCGGTGTCGGTGGAGGACATGGCGGCGATCCTACGAGGGGTGTCCGACAGAAAAATCGGCGAGTTGACTTCCAGCGCGGTGGAGGTTCTAGCCTCGGA
This sequence comes from Umezawaea sp., assembly GCA_035559015.1. Lineage (GTDB taxonomy): Bacteria > Actinomycetota > Actinomycetes > Mycobacteriales > Pseudonocardiaceae > Umezawaea. The sequence goes on from DATMCA010000866.1 coordinate 598, forward strand.
GGTTCGGAACGAGGCGAAAAGGGGGCTTCACCAGCATGGCAGTGCGGTTGAACCACACGATCGTGGCGGCGAGGGACGCGAAGGCTTCGGCGGAGTTCCTGGCGGAGGTCATGGGACTGCCCGCGCCGGTGCCGTTCGGGCCGTTCGTCACCGTGCAGACCGACGGCGACACCACGCTCGACTACATGACCACGCCGGGCACGATCACCACGCAGCACTACGCGTTCCTGGTGGACGAGGCCGACTTCGACGCGATCTTCGGGCGGGTGCGGGAACGCGGACTCACCTACTGGTCCGATCCCCACCACCAGGACGAGGGTCGGATCAACACCCACGACGGTGGGCGGGGCGTGTACTTCGACGACCCGGACGGGCACGCGTTGGAGATCATCACCCGGCCGTATGGCAGTGGGGGGTGACGCGGGTCCCGTGGACGGCGGTGGTCGCGGGCGTGCTGAGCGGAGCGCCGTCCACGCTGCACGCCCTGGCGACCGGCGGCGACGTGCTCGCCGCGACGCGGGCGGCCGGGACGCTGCTCCCCGGCGGTCACGCCTCCGTCGCCCGCGGGGCCGTCGCGCACGTCGTGCTGACCGCGGGGTGGACGGCGGTGCTCGCCGCCGTCCACCGGCGGCGGCCGTTCGGGGTCATCGGCGGAGCGCTCGCCGGGCTGCTGATCGCCGTGCTGGACCTGGAGGCCGTGGGACGGTGGTACCCGGCGGTCCGAGCCCTGCCGAAGGCTCCGCAGTACGCCGACCACTTCGCGTTCGGCGCGCTGGTCGGGGCGGGCCTGGGCGAGTAGGCCACCGCCCCGTGGCGCTACGGTCCCCATCCGACCGATGGAGGGATCCGGATGCCGAACCTGCTGGGAGAGCTCGACGACACCGTCGTGGTCGAGTACGGCCAGTTCGTCGTGCAGGAGGTCAGCATGGGGCGCACCCCGCTGACCCTGTACCCGGAAGCCGAATGGGTCGCAGTGGGCGGTCCCGGCGGCCTCCTGCTGCACAGCGCCGCCACCGACCACTACCCGGCGGTGCGGCTCGAACTCTGGGACGACGCCCCGCCGGCCGCACCTGAAGGCTGGGACCACGTGCTGGAACTGACCTGCGACGTGGACTCCGCGGTCCGCCTCCAGTCCGTCACCGCGGCCCATTCCGCTCACGCGCTGCAGATCGTGCGGCCGGGTGCCCACCACGCCCGAGTCCACGCGGGCAACCAGGACGAGACCGCCGAACTGGACGAGGGAACCCTCGAATCCGGCGTCGAGCGCTGGCTCGTCCAGTTCTGGCAGGCTTAGGTCGTGTTTCGAAGGCGATGGTCAGCGCAGCGGCGACGTGCCCGGCGGACTTGACCAACGCGCGGTGACCCCTGCCGCCCGTCGGGCAGAGGCCCGGCCGTCCACCCGAGTGGAGAAACGGCAGATGATCGATGGTGGTCGGCCACGGGCTCGACCGACCACCATCCACGTCGCCGCCGTGGCCATCTGGCTACGCCACATCTGAAACTCGACCCATCCCTCCCGTGGTTCGGCGCGAAACGAACGTTCCTGTTTTGTCTTGTCGGTTCTCGTTCGAGTCGTTGACAGGCGTTGTCCGCCCTGACACGGTGCGTGGCAGGAGAGCGACTGTGGGGCATGACAACGATGTCATATAGGAGGACCTGGTGCGCAGCAGACGAACCCGTGTCGCGGCGGTGCTCGCCGGAGCGCTGGTGGCGGGCTTGTTCGCCACGCCGCCCGCGACGGCGGCTCCGGCGGAGGATCCGACAGGGCTGGTGAATCCGTTCGTCGGTACCCAGAACTTCGGGAACACGTTTCCCGGTGCGAGCGCGCCGTTCGGGATGGTGCAGGTCAGTCCGGACACCGGCGGGCAGGGTGGGTACGACTACCAGCAGGGCACGATCTTCGGGTTCAGCCAGACGCACCTGTCCGGCGTGGGCTGCGGGGTCGCGGGTGAGTTGCCGATGATGCCCACCACCGGCGCGGTCACGAGCGTCGACCCGAACGTCTACAGGTCGCCGTACTCCCACTCCGACGAGGCCGCGACGCCCGGCTACTACCGCGTCGGGCTGGCGAAGTACGGGGTGAACTCGGAGCTGACCGCGACCACCCGCACGGGCTGGCAGCGGCACACGTTCCCGGCGACGGGCGCGGCGAACATCCTGTTCAACACCGGCAAGGCCAACCAGAACGTGTTCGACTCCGAGGTGCACGTCGTCGGTGACCGCACGGTCGAGGGTCGGGTCAGGGCGGGCGGGTTCTGCGCCGGTCACGACGAGCACACCGTGTACTTCACCGCCACGTTCGACCGCCCGTTCGCGTCCTACGGGTCGTGGCGCGGGTCCACCACCGCTCCCGGCAGCCGGGACGCGGCGGGCACCGGCTCCAACGGCGCGTGGGTCACGTTCGACGCCAACGCCGACCGCGACGTCGTGGTGAAGGTCGGCCTGTCCTACACCGGCGCCGAGGGCGCGCGGAAGAACCTCGCGGCCGAGACGACGAACTACGACTTCGAGGCCACGAAGCAGAAGGCCCACGACGACTGGGTCGCGCAGTTGTCCTCGATCACCATCGGCGGCGGCACGGTGGAGCGGCGCACGGCGTTCTACACCGCGCTCTACCACTCCCTGCTGCACCCGAACCTGGCCGGTGACGTCGACGGCAAGTACGTCGGGTTCGACGGCGCGGTGCACACCGCGAACGGGTACACGCCGTACCAGAACTTCTCCCTGTGGGACACCTACCGCCCGCAGAACCAGCTCCTGGAGATGCTGCGCCCGGACGTGGCGCGCGACGTCGCGCTGTCGCTCGTGGCGGCGGGCCGGGACGGCGGCTGGCTGCCGCGCTGGGCGCTGGCCAACAGCGAGACCAACATCATGACCGGCGACCCGGTCACCCCGTTCCTGGTGGAGGCGTGGTCCAAGGGCCTGCTCGCCGGGCACGAGGAGGAGGCGTACGCGTTGCTGCGCAAGAACGCCACGAGCCTCCCGCCCGCCGACTCGCCGTACAACGGCCGTTCCGGCGTCGAGTACTACAACGAGCGCGGCTACGTCCCGGCCGGCCTCAAGCTCGGCACCGACTGCGCGCACAAGGGCGGCGACAACGACTGCGTGCACCCGGCTTCGGCGACGCTGGAGTACGCGGCGGCCGACGCCTCGCTCGCGCTGATGGCCAAGGGGCTCGGCAAGACCGCCGACGCCACGATGTTCGCCGGCCGCGGCCAGTGGTACCGCAACCTGTGGGACTCCTCGATCTCCCAGTTCCGCCCGCGCACCGCCGAGGGCACGTGGCTCGCGCCGTACGACCCGGTCGAGGCGGGGCACCAGTTCCACGAGGGCGGCGCGTACCAGTACCAGTGGCTGGTCCCGCAGGACCCGGCCGGGATGGTCGGGCTCATGGGCGGCAAGGCCGCCACGACCAAGCGGCTGGACGACTTCTTCGTCTACGACAAGCTGCTCACCGACCCGGCGGGCACCGCGCGCCGCGACTGGATCACCCAGCCCTACGACTACTACGGCAAGCCCACGTACAACCCCAACAACGAGCCCGACCTGCTCGCCCCGTACGTGTACCTGTGGTCCGGCGCTCCCGCCAAGACCGCGACCGTCGTGCGGGCGGCGATGACGCTGTTCACCACCGGCCCCGACGGCATGACCGGCAACGACGACCTCGGCACGATGTCGGCCTGGTACGTGTTCTCCTCGCTCGGGATGTACCCGACGATGAGCGGCGGCGACTTCATGGCGCTGTCCAGCCCGCAGTTCGAGTCGGCGACCGTCCGGATCGGGCAGTACGCGTCGTCGCAGGGCGGCACGCTCACCGTGACCGCGCCGGGTGTCACCGACGCCAACCGGTACGTGCAGTCGGTGAAGTTCAAGGGCGCCAACCAGACGAAGACGTGGCT
>DATMCA010000867.1:0-6207 GCA_035559015.1 Umezawaea sp.
GTCTCCACGAGCTCGAACCGCTGCGCGACATCGGCGGCGACGCCAGGGTCGTGGCCATCGGTGAGAGCACCCACCGGGTGCACGAGTTCTACCGGCTCCGCCACCTGGTGACGCGGTTCCTGGCGGAGGAGATGGGGTTCACCGCGTTCGCGGTGGAGTCCGGCTTCCCGGAGGGCTGGGCGGTCCATGACTGGGTGCTCGGCGGCGACGGCGACCTGGACTGGTTGCTGCGCAACGGGATCACCTACCACATGGGCCGCTGCGCGGAGATGCGCGACCAGGTGGCGTGGATGCGCGAGCACAACCTCACCCACGATCGCAAACTGCGCTTCTACGGCATGGACCTGCCGGACTCCAGCGCGTCCGCCCTGCCGGGTGTCGTGGCCGCCCTGTCGTTCCTGGACGAGGCGGACCCGGAGTACGCGGCGGCGGCCCGCCGGGACCTGCTGCCGCTGTTCGACTACCTGCCTCCCGACCGGACCGGACTGGCGTGGGCCGCGCCCGCGATCCACGCCTACCTGGCACTGGACGTCGCCCACCGCCACGAGCTGACCGCGCGGATCAACGAGCTGACCGAACGACTCCGAGCCCTGCGCGTCCCGTACTCCACTGTGGACCCGGCCAAAGCGGACATCGCCTTGCAGTGCGCGGTGACCGCGAGGTCCGCGGACGCCTTCCTGGCCAACATGGCCGCCGCGCCGGAGCGCACCTACCGGGGCGCCAACGTCCGGGACGCGGCGATGGCCGACAACGTCGAGTGGATCCTCGGCCGGGAGGAACGCCTGGTCATCGGGGCCGCCAACGGGCACGTGCAGCGCTGGCCGTACCGCGTGCCCCCGATCATCAACGAGGAGCAGGTCGTGCTCGGCCAGCACCTGGCCCGCTCGCTCGGCGACCGGATGGTGGTCATCGCGACCACGTACAGCGGCGGTCGCGTGTTCAGCCACCGCCCCCTCGTCGACGGCCCACCCGGCCACACCGAGGTGTTCCACGAGGACGTGGCCCCGTTCACCGAGCCGAACAGCCTCGACGCCCTGCTCGCGAGCACCGGCGAGCCACTAGCCCTGCTGGACCTCCGCGCCATCCCCGACAACGGCCCGGTGGCCCACCGCTTCGCCCGGATCGACAGCACCCGGCAAGGCCCCTACAGGCAACCGGTGAACCCCCTCGTGGCCTACGACGCCGTCGTGCACGTCGACAGGATCACCCCTTGGCGAACCTCCATCGATCTTCCGGAGGCCCGCGCCTGATCGCGCCGACCCGCCGTGCGACGCCTTCGGGCCTGGTGTGGCCGGCCGACGTCCTGCGCGCGGTCGGGCACAGCGCCACCGGGTGACCGACCGCCTCCGCTACTCGAACACCCCGTAGCCCGGCACGGCGTGCGCCCGCACACCGTCCATGTCGAGTTCCACGCCGATGCCGGGGGTGTCGGGGAGCGTGATGTAGCCGTCCTTGACGATCGAGCCGCTCCCGTCGGGCGCGTGGACGTAGCTGTCCCACACCTCGCGCTCTTCGAGGGCGTGCCACTCCTGGACGAGGAAGTTGGGGATCGCCCCGCACTGGTGCGACGTGGCCATCGTGCCGAGCGGCGTCGACACCAGGTGCGGTGCGAACGGGATGTAGTGGAGTTCGGCGAGGTTGGCGATCTTCTTGGCCTCGGCCAGGCCGCCGCACTTCGGCACGTCCGGCTCGATGACGTCCACGGCGCCGCGTTCCAGCAGTTCGCGGAAGTCCCAGCGCAGGTAGAGGTTCTCGCCCGCGCAGATCGGCGTGCGGGTCTGTTCGCGCACCCGCACCAATGCGTCGATGTTCTCCGCGGGCAACGGTTCCTCCAGCCACATCAGGTGGAACGGTTCGAGCTCCCACGCGATCCGGCACGCGCTAGGCAGGTCGTAGCGGGCGTGCAGGTCGATGGCCAGGTCGACGTCCGGTCCGATCGCCTCCCGGACGGCCGCCACGCGCTCGACCATCGACCGCAGCTCGGCGGCGTTGATCGTGTGGTTGAAGGCGTCGAACTTGGCGGGGTGGTGCAGGTTGTCGATGTCGAACTTGATGGCGGTGAAGCCCTCGGCGACCATCCGTTGGGCCCGGTCGACGCACCCGGCGACGGAGCCGGCCGGGTCGTCGCCGTCGCCGCAGTCGGTGTAGAGGCGGATCCGGTCGCGGAACTTCCCGCCGAGCAGCCGGTAGACCGGTTGGCCCGCCGCTTTGCCCGCTATGTCCCACAGCGCGAGTTCGATCCCGGACAGGGCGATCACGAACACGCCGCCCTGGGGGCCCGCGAAGACCTTGTTGCGGCGCAACTTCTCCCAGCACCGCTCGACGTTGCGCGGGTCCTCGCCGATCAGGAGGGGCGCCAGGAAGTTGATCATTCCGACGACGGCACCCGCGCCGGCGTCGGGGTTGGCCTCGCCGTAACCGCTGAGGCCCTCGTCGGTGTCGATCCGAACCAGGGTGGCCTGCCCGTGGTAGGCGACCACAGCCGTTGTGACGTTCACGATCCGCATTGCTCTCCCGCCGCCGGGTTGCGCAGATTCACGGACTGTCGCGATGACCAGCTTGTCCGATAAGCTGATGACATGCAAAGGAGACAAGAGTCTCCGGACGCTGTCAAGGTCCGGACCCTTCCGGTGCAGGTGGCGGCCCACCTGACCCGGCGCATCGTGAGCGGCGGCATCGAGGATGGTCCTGCCCCGTCGGAGCTCGACATCGCCCAGGAGTTCGGGGTGTCCCGCGTGGTGGCGCGCGAGACGCTCAAGATCCTCGCCTCGCTCGACATCGTCGACGTCGCGCAGGGTCGCCGCGTCGTCGTGCGCCCCCGCGCGGAGTGGGACTACCTGAGCCCGCTGCTGATCGAGTGGCTGCCCGAGGAGATCGTCACCGAGCTGCTCCAGGAACTGGACCAGATGCGCGTGCTGCTGGAGCCCGAACTCGCCGCGATGGCGGCGGCCAGCATCACCGAGGAGACGTTGGTCCGGCTCAGGGGCGAGATCGACCGCATGTCGGCACTGGAGACGGACCCCGACGCCTACCTCCAGGTCGACCACGAGTTCCACATGGAGATCTGCCGGGCGGCGGACAACCGCATCCTCGACCGGATCATGTACTCCGCCCGCTGGCTCGGCACGGCCAGCCGACGCGTCACCAACGAGGCGCCGGCCGCGCTGCGCAAGGCGACCACCGACCACACGGAGATCTACGAGGCGCTCGTGGCGCGCGACCCGGAAGGTGCTCGCGCGGCGATGCGCAAGCACCTGGCCAACAACTCCACTCTCCTCGCGGAGAAGGAGCAGAAGACCAAGCGGGCCGCTCGGCGGCGCTAGCGCACTGCACGACCGACATCCGGAACCGATGACGAGGACGGACGAGGCATGGCGGCACCTGCGATCCCGCCTATCCGGTTAGGGCTGATCGGCACCGGACTCGCGGTCGAGAAGCTGCACTGGCCCGCGTTGCGCGGGCTCGGCGATCGGTACGCGGTCACCGCGTTCACCGACCTGTCCGCCGCGCAGTGCGGGCGGTTCGCCGATTACAGCGGGGTCGATCCGGCCTGTGCCGTCGCTGACCGGGCCGCGTTGCTGGCGCGCGACGACGTGGACGCGGTGCTGATCTCGGTGCCGATCCCGAACCTGTACGAGGTGGCCCGCGACGCGCTCACGGCGGGCAAGGACGTGCTCTGCGAGAAGCCGGCGGGCGTCGACGCGGAGCAGGCCGCGGCGTTCCTCGCGCTGGCGGCGGCGCACCCGGACCGGACCTTCGTGGTGGGCGAGAACTTCTTCTACCGCGACGACCTGCGCTACGCCCGCGCGCTGCTCGACGGCGGCGCGATCGGGCGCCTGCACCTGATGGCGTGGCGGCACGCCGGCACGATGGTGCCCCGCGAAGGCAGGTTCGCCGGCACGCCGTGGCGGCAGCGGCCGCGGTACCGCGGCGGCGTGCACCTCGACGCCGGCGTGCACCACATCGCCCAGATCCGGTTGCTCTGCGGCGACATCGCGCGCGTGCACGGTGCCGTGCAGACGGCCAACAGCACGATGGAAGCACCGTCGGACCTCGCGCTCACCCTCGTCTTCACCGGAGGCGCCATCGGCAACTACACCGCGTCCTACCCCGAGATCCCGGTGCCGCCCGAACCCAACGACATGCGGCTGTACGGCACCGAGGGTGTGCTCGTGCTCGCCGGATCCGAGTCGGAGCGCCGCGTGACGCGCAGCAGCCCCGACGCCACCACGCACACGACGGTCTTCCGCGGTGTCGACAACGGCTACCGCGCGGAACTCGTCGACTTCGCCGACGCCGTGCAGTTCGGAGTGCGGCCGGTCGGCAGCGTCGCGCAGAGCGTGGCCAACGCGATGGTCGTCCAGCGGGCTCTCGACTCCGCGGAACGGGCGGCCGCGATGGTGCTCGACCCCGTGCCCGGCGCGGGCCCGGTGCCGCTCTGGCGGCCCCGCGGTTCGACCGGGTTGTTCGACGGCCTGCCAGGCCAACGCACCAGCAGTTCGGCGTCCTTCGCCGCTTGAACGACCCGGCAGCGCGGCACTCGCCTCGCTGTACCGCCGGTTGCAACGTCGCCCCGTCGGTTCGCGTCCGCTCGATCGGACGCGAGAGGAGTGGTCATGGAAGAGAAGTCAGAGTGGTCGAGACGAACGTTCCTCGGGATGAGCGCGCTGGGCGTGCTCGGTCTCGCCGGGTGCGGGGGCGGTCCCGCACCCACCCCGCAGGTCGACGTCCAGGTGCCCAAGGCACTGCTCGACCAGGCTGCCGCGCTCCGCGGCGGGTCGGTGGGGATGCTTTCGCAGAAGCTGTACTCGGAGTCCGCCAACAAGGCGCTGGACAAGTCGTTGCAGGTGTTCGCGGAGGCCACCGGCACGACGGTCCACAACGACCTGGTCTCCGGCGACGCGGGCGACATGGTCGCGAAGATGGACGCCGAGGTGAAGGCGGGCACCAACCGCGATCTCGCGTTCGTGAGCGATCGGCGGTTCGTCGGCCAACTCCACAACCTCGGCGCCCTCACGGACGTCACCGACGTGGTCGAGGAGATGCGCCAGCTCTACGGGGAGCCCGCGACGGAGGCGAACAACTACTGCGTGTTCGACGGGCGCTGGTTCGCGATCCCCTACCACTTCATCGCGTCCGCGATGTACCTGCGCAAGGACTGGTACACGGAGAAGGGTCTCCCGCTCAAGCCGCACTACACGTGGGAAGAGCTGCGCGACAACGCGTTGGCGGTCTCCGACCCGGCGAAGCGGCGCTTCGGCTGGGGTCTCACGGTGAACCGCTCCGGTGACGCCAACGGTTTCATCGCGAACGTCATCAACACCTACGGCGGGGCGATCGCGGACAACACCGGCACGAAGGTGGTGTTCAACTCGCCGGAGACCGTCGCCGCCGTCTCGTTCATCGGCGACATCTACACGAACCCGAAGTACGCGCCGATGCTGCCACCGGGGATCGGGAGCTGGACCGATTCGAGCAACAACGAGAACTGGCTGGCCCAGATCCTGGGGCTCACGCTCAACCAGTTCAGCGTGTACGCCGACTCGAAGACCAAGAACAACCCGGTCTACGCCAACACGCACCCGTTCAACGGCGCCACCGGACCGGCGCTCGACAAGCCGCTCGCGTTCGGCGAGTCCAACTCGTTCGTCGTGTTCAAGGGGGCGAAGAACCCCGACCTCGCCAAGGTGGTGGCGAAGTTCATGGTCGGCGGGAGCGCGCTGCTCGGTGTCGCGAAGGGAGCACCGTGCCTGGTGAACCCCTCGTGGGACAAGGTGTGGGACTCGGATCCGTACTACACCAGCGGTGACCCGGCCTTCCCCGCGCTGCGGGAGCAGACCCGCACACCGCTCCCGGTAACCACCAAGACCGGCTACTCGTTCCCGCAGGCCCCGAGCCCCGGCGAGCAGGCCGCCACGGCCGCCTACCTGCTGACCGACATGATGCAGTCGGTCATCCAGGGCACCAAACCGGCCGAAGCCGTCGCCTCGACCCACGCCCGGATCGTCCAGGTCTTCGAGCAGCAGGGCTACAAGCAGTGACCGTCGTGCGTCCGCGTCCGGCGCCGGTTCGTCCGGCGCCGCGCGCGTCGACCTCGCTCACCAAGTCGCAGCGGTGGCTCGGGCGCGACTGGCGCCTCGCCGCGGTGTTCATCGGGCCGACGCTGTTGCTGGTCGCGGGCCTGATCCTGTTCCCGATCGTCAGCTC
>DATMCA010000868.1:0-3120 GCA_035559015.1 Umezawaea sp.
CCGATCCCCGTACCCGACCCGGAGATCAGCAGCCTGGAGCCGAACAGTCATACCCGTGCCTCCCGACGACTGCGGATGAGCAAGTACATGAGGTAAGGCGCCCCGAGCACCGCCGTCACAACCCCGACCGGCATCTCGAACCCACCGAAGGCCGTCCGCGCGATCAGGTCCGACCCGACGACCAGCAACCCGCCGACCACGGCCGACCCCAACAGCGGCGGAGTAGCCGTGGCCGCCAACCGCACAGCCACCTGCGGAGCGGCGAGCGCCACGAACGCGATCGGCCCGGCAGCAGCCGTGGCCACGGACGCCAACGCGATCCCGATCAGCAGCAGCACGCTCCGGGCACCGTTCAACCGCACCCCGAGCCCGCGCACGGTGTCATCACCGAACTGCAACGCCCCCAGCAGGTGCGCACAAATAAATGCGACAGGCATCAGGACCGCCAACGCGATCCCCACCGGCACCACGTGCTCCCACCCGCGCCCGTTCAGCGAGCCGGTGATCCACACCATCGCCCGCGCCGCGTCCGTGACGTCCCCGACGGTCAGCAGGTACGTGGTCAGGTTCCCGGCGATGGCCGCGACCCCGACCCCCACCAGCACCATCCGGAACCCCTCGATCCCCTTCCGCCACGCCAGCGCGTAGACGAGGAGCCCGAAGAAGAAGCCCCCGGCCAACGCGGCCACCGGGATCCCGATCTCGGCGACGGGCCCGGTCAGCACCCCCGCGAACGTGATGACGGACACCGCGCCGACGCTCGCCCCCCAGGTCACGCCGAGGATGTCCGGGCTCGCCAGCGGGTTCCGGGCGATGGCCTGGAAGATCGCCCCGGCCAACGCCAGGGCGGCCCCCACGAACACCGCCGTCAACGACCGCGGCAGCCGCAGGTCCAGCACGATGAACTGGTGGCGCGTCTCGCCCCCGCCGAGCAGGACGTCGAACACCTGCCCCAGCGTGATCGGGAAGTCGCCCCGACCGATGTTCACCGCCATCACCAGCACCAGCAGGGCGAACCCGACCACGACCAGCAGCAGGGGCCGCCACCGGATCGGCCAGGAGAACGGCCCGATCCGCACGCCCCGACGTGCCCGCACGACGCTCACAGCTTCACCAACTTCTTGCGCCGGACCAGCACGATGAAGAACGGCGCCCCGAACACGGCCATCATGATCCCGACCTCCAGCTCGGCCGGACGGGCGACGATCCGCCCGAGCACGTCCGCCACCAGCAGCAGCGCGGCGCCCAGCAGTCCGGAGTACGGGATCAGCCACCGGTAGTCCGGCCCGGTGACCGCCCGTGCCGCGTGCGGCACCACCAGTCCGAGGAACCCGATCGGTCCGCACGCGGCGACCGCGCCGCCGATCAGCAGCGTGATCGCGGTGATCCCGATGATCCGGGTCCGGACGATCCGCTGGCCGAGCGACCGGGCAACGTCCTCGCCCAGCGCCAGGGCGTTCACCCCGGGAGCGTTGGCCAGCGCGAGGAGCAGCCCGACGACCAGGAACGGCAGGACCTGGACCAGCACGTCCAGCCCGCGCCCGGACATCGCGCCGACCTGCCAGAACCGGAACGCGTCCAGGCTCTGCCGGTCGACCAGCACGAGCGCCGACACCAGTCCGTGCATCAGGGCGCTCACGGCCGCGCCCGCCAGCGCCAGCGTGACCGGCGTGGGTCCGGCGCGGCCGGACGACCCGAGCAGGAACACGACCCCGCTGGCCACGAAGGCCCCGAGGAACGCGAACCAGACGTAGGCGTTCAGGCTGGTGACGCCAAGGGTGAAGATCGCCAGGACGACGGCGAACGCGGCCCCGTGCGTCACGCCGAGGATGCCGGGGTCGGCCAGCGGGTTGCGGGTGTGGCCCTGCATGAGGGCACCGCCGACGCCGAGGGCGATCCCCACCGCGATGCCGAGCAGCGTCCGCGGGACGCGCAGTTCGCGGATGACGACGTCGTCCTCCAGCCCGGTGGGCGAGGTCAACGCGTGCCACACGCCGTCGAAGGCGATTTCCTTGGAGCCGATCGCGATGCTCGCGATGGTGGCGACGGCCAGTCCGAGCACGAGCAGTGCCAGCCCGACGAGCCGCCGACGGCGCTGCCTTGGTGCCAAGTACCGCTCCTCACCCGCGATTCCACCGCTAGTGAGGGAAGCCTAACCGAAGTACGCGGGGTTCCCGCACGCTCGCGCCCGAGGTGTCGCGCGGACCACGCGTTCAACCGTTCGGCGGACATTTCGCGACGTTTTTCGCAATGTTGATCAATGTTGTCGACTACCCACCGAAGCCGACCAATCACGTTATATGCGTCGAAGAGGCGCCGGAACCGAATCCGACGCCTCTTCGACGACCTACGTAATTGGGGTGGCTCACACCCCTTAAACCGCCGGTCAGCCCTGCTGGTGGTAAGCGTCCAGGACCTCGGCCGGGATACGGCCGCGATCGGACACCTTCATGCCCTGCTTGCGGGCCCACTCGCGAATGGCCTGGTTCTGCTCCCTATCCGCCGACGCGGGACGAGCAGCCGTCTTAACCCCAGCCGGACGACCAGGCCCCCTCTTGCGACCACCGGCACGGCGAGCACCGGTGACGAAGTCGGCGAGCGCGTCACGGAGCTTGCCCGCATTGTCCGAAGAAAGGTCGATCTCATAGGCGACGCCGTCCAGGCCGAAGCCGACGGTCTCCTCTGCCCTGGAACCGTCCAGGTCATCGACCAGGGTCACGGTGACCTTCTGCGCCATGCGTATCCTCCTGGACTCGAATGCGCGGTACTGCTACCCCGACCGCGACCGAAAACAATGTCGAGGTGCAGGTTAGCGCATAACCGCAGATATGCACCTGCCAGCGTCCGAGACGTTACTTCATTCAGCTCTCACGAGACGTGAAACGGCTTCCACACGCCCAAGACGCCGAAGAGTAGTCGATCGATACCATTCCCAACACCCACGCTCGGTGGCATTCCGCCGCCGTCGTGATCGCGGAAAGTCGCACGGAGGGCACGGCCGCCACGCCCGCCCTGGCCTGCGCATCCGTCCGCGGGGCCTCCGCGAACCCGCTGTTCGGGGCAGTTCTTGAGGCGGCACACCGGGTACACCACTCGCAGAACAGTTGTGCAAGAACTCTG
>DATMCA010000869.1:0-3062 GCA_035559015.1 Umezawaea sp.
CGATGGTCGGTGCCCGCGCGGAACGTGCCGCGCGCACTCGACACGGACGCGATCGGCCTGCCGTCCCGGGTGAAGACGCAGGACCGGTGATCCGCGCCGCCCACCGACACCCGGACAGGCCGGGCGGGTCGTGTGCCCGCCCGGCCGTCAGAGTGCCGCTACAGCAGTCGCCACTGCTGGTTGGCCCCGCCGTGGCAGCTGTACTGGTTGACGCCGTTGAAGTCGCTCAGCCCGCTGAACCCGACCTCCAGGCACTTCTGGCTGTTCACGTTGGTCAACGTGTACGCGCCGTTGCCGACGTAGGTGAGGGTCCACTGCTGGGCGATCCCCCCGTAGCAGGTGTACTGGTTGACGCCGCTGAAGTCGGCCGTGCCCGCGTACCCGACCTCCAGGCACTTCTGGCTGCCCGCGTTGGTCAGCGTGTACACGCTGTTCCCCAGGTAGGTCAGGCTCCACAGCTGGGCCGGACCGTTGTGGCAGCCGTACTGCGTGACCCGGTTGAAGTCGGCCAGGCCGCCGAACTCCACGTCGAGGCACTTCCCGCTGTTCGCGTTGACCAGGGTGTAGGCCACGGTGGCGGAGACCCCGCCGCCCGGTAACGCCGCCGCCTCGGCCCCTCCGCCGGTCGAGGCGGACCGACCCGACGGCTCGGCCGCCGAGTGCGCGGGCGAGGCCAGGAACACCGCCGCGAGCACACCCGCGGCGGCGGCGAGAACCGAGAACCGTTTCGTCTTGATCATTTTCTCCCCTTGGGTGGAGCACGTCGTCCGGAATGGTCGACGATCGCCAGGGTGAACGAGGGGAAACGCGCTTCCCAGGGCTCCGTGTCACTGAATGATCCGATCCTCGGAAATTTCCGATCGGGCCACGGACTATGGAGGACATGGACGACCACACAGTCACGGGTCGAGTCGTCGCGCTGCTCGACGCGGTCGCCGCACTGGGTGATTCCGCGACGCTGGCCGAACTGACCCGCGGTACCGGAATACCGAAACCGACCGTGCGCAGAATTGCGGAAGACCTGGTGAGGCGGGGATTGTTGGACCGCGGCGAGGACGGCTACCGACTCGGAACGCGCCTCGTCGAACTGGGTGTTCGCGCGGCCGAGCAACAAGACCTGCACCACGCCATCACCCCCCACGCGCAAGACCTCTTCGCCCGTTCCGGGGAGATCGTGTGCGGCGGCGCGTTCACCGATTCGGCCGTCACCGTCATCGACACGGTGTTCGGCTTCAACCGGGCGGTGGACATGCGCCGCGGCTCCTGGCCGACCCGCTTCGACCACCCCGGCTTCCTCGCCACCGCCGTCGGCAGGCTCGTCCTCGCCGACCGCCCGGACCTCTTCGCGCGCTTGACGTCCCGGCCGTTGACGCCGTTCACCAGGGACACGACGACCTCGAGCGCTCATCTGCGTTCCGCGCTCGACGTCGTGCGCGACACCGGTGTCGCCGTGGAGCACAACCAGGTGATGTCCGGTTTCAGCTGCGTCGCCGTCGGCGTGCGCGGCACCGACCGGTCGCTCGTCGGCTTCGTCTCGGTGATCTGCCGCAACGGCACCTTCGCCCCCCATCGCCTCGTCCGCCCCTTGCTCGACGCGGCGGCCGACATCGACCGGCTGTTGGCCGTCAAGCGCCGGGCACCGGCCGTCGACTCGAACCCGTGGGGTCACCGGCGCTCGCGGGCGAACTCGTGCGCGTCCGTCGTGGAGGGGTGACGCGCCGCCCGCCGGTCAAGTCCGTTGTGGACCGATCGGCCTACTTCTTCGGCTTGATGGTGATGGGTATCTCGATGTGCACGGGAGGACCGGAGTCCGTGGTGGCGGTGATGACGCCGTCCTTCGCCTTGGGGCCCGCCAGCAGGCGGAAGAAGAACGTCACCGAGTCGCCCGGTGCCAGTTCCGGGCTCGGAGGGCAGGTCACGGTGTCCTTGCCCGCCGGGCAGCCGACGGTCTGCGTCCGGCCGTCGAGTCCGACCAAGGCCTTGCCCCGCAGGTTGTTGCCCGGTCCCACGACCTTGACGTCGTCGGGCAGCGACAGCGTCATCGTCATGGGTGGCGCGGGTGCCGAGCCGGTGTTGCTGATGGTGATGGGGAAGTCGGTGGGCGGTCCGCCGGTGGACGTGGTGAACCCGGTGATCGCGGTCGGTAACAGGGTGGCCGCGGCGGTGGTCGTGATCGTCGGTGGTGCGGCGGCGCCGGGCGATTCACTCGTCGAGGCGGACGGCTGTGAGGTGGTCGTCGTGGTCGAGGTGGACTGGGTGGTCTGCCCGATCGGCGCCGTCGCCGGGTTGGTGGTGATCGACGTGGGAGGTTCGGCGACGGCCGTGGGCGTGATCGGGCGATCGGGGACGTCCACGCCCGAACCGATGGCGATCGCGAGCAGGACCGCCGAGGCGGCCGCACCGAGCCACTGGGGTGTCGAGACGCCGGCGATCGACGTGACCGCGTTCGCCTTGCCCGCGCCGGCGGCCAGGTAGCCGGTGGTGCCCGCGCCGAGCACCAGCGGCGCGATGATGCCGCGCAACGCGCCGTTGACGTCGGCCAGTTCGGCGGTCAGCGCTCGGCAGTCGTCGCAGCCGTCCAGGTGCGTCTCGACCTGGGCGGTCTCGCGCTTGGACAGGCCGCCGCGGGTCCAGGCACCCAGCTTGGTGGCCGTGGCGCGGCAGCGCTCCGAGGGGTTATGCGCCACGTGCGCTTGCAGGTAGGCCTTTCGCAGGGCCTCGCGGGCGCGGTAGGCCAGCGCGGAGACGCCGTTGGCGGTCAGGCCGAGCAGGGGCGCGACCTGCGCGGGTGTCTGGCCCTCGACCTCGGTGTGCCACAGCACGGTCTGCCAGTTCTCGGGCAGGCCGGCGAACGCCGTGGCGGCCAGCGACCGGTCCAGCCGCGCCACCGCCGTGTCGTGGAACGGTTGGCTGGTGGCCTCCGCGACGCCCGCGACGGCCTCCACGTCGTCGGCCAGTTCGAGCCTGCGGTCCCGGCGGGTCTTGTCGTAGGCCGTGTGGCGCAACGCGGTCAGCAGGTACGCGCGGAAGGCCGAATCCGGACCGCCGCCCCCGCGCAGTGC
>DATMCA010000870.1:0-5936 GCA_035559015.1 Umezawaea sp.
CTCGTGGTCGCCGCTCTCGTGCTGGTGCTCCCGCACGAGCCGGTCGTCGAGCCCGCTCCGGCTGCTCCCGCCCCGGTCGAGGACCCGGCGGCGGTCCGGGTGTGGTGGCTCGGCGGGGGACAGGCGGCGATGTCCGCCATCGCGGGCGCGACCACGAAGATCACCGACGCGAGCGGCGCCGGAGACGTGGACGCGCTCCGCCGGGCGTGCCTCGACCTGGGCTCGGCCGTGGCCGCGGGCCGGACGATCGCCTCGCCACCGAGCGCGGAGGCGCGGGAGCACTGGTCGGGCGTCCTGGACGACTTCGGCGCGACCGCGGCGGGCTGCGCCGACCTGGTGGCGGGCGTGGCGACCGGTGGTGAGCGGGTGTCGGCCGCGCTCGACTCCGCCGTGGTCCACGTCAACGCCCTGGCGGACCTGGTCGGCGGCTAGCCCTTTCGCACCATCGGGTGATGGCGCGAATGGGCCGGCGGAGGGCGGGGTAATCCTCCCGCAGAGGTGTCCACACCGGACACCGTCGAGGGAGGCTCCGAGCTCATGGGTATCGGCGACAAGTTCGACGCGCTCAAGGACAAGGCCAAGGAAGCGCTGGGCGACCACGGCGACCAGGTCGACCAGGGCATCGACAAGGCGGGCGACTTCGCCGACGAGAAGACCGGCGGCAAGTACTCCGGCCAGGTCGACCAGGGCCAGCAGAAGGCCAAGGAGGGCCTCGACCGGTTCGGTCAGCGATAGCCCCACCCGCTTCCGAGGCCTCCCCCGCCACGACGGGGGAGGCCTCCGCGCGTTCCGGGTTGGACCGAACGACGCATTGTCACGCCGACGGCCGGTGCCTAGCGTGGTTCGCGTAGGACCGAACTCTGGCGGCGCCTACCGGCGGCGGAAGCCCCGGTGGCCAGTGTGCGGGAACCCATGGGGTTCGCGTGCTGCCCGTCGGAGGACCGCTGTCCACCCCTCCTCGATCAGCGCCGCCGTCGCGGACCCCGCACGCCAGCACGACCGTGCGCGGGTCCGCTCCCTGCTGAAAGCGGGCCCGCCGAGATCAAGGAGCCTGCACATGGTTGGTTGGACCTCACGACTGGTGGCCGTCGGCGCGGCCATCGCCTTCATCGCCTCACCCGTGTCGGCCGCGGCACAGCCGGTGTCGGCACTGGCGGACACCTGCGCGGTCAAGTCGAAGCCCGCGGGCAAGGTGCTCCAGGGCTACTGGGAGAACTGGGACGGCTCCTCCAACGGCGTGCACCCGCCGTTCGGCTGGACCCCCATCACCGACACCCGCATCCGCGACCACGGCTACAACGTGATCAACGCGGCGTTCCCGGTGATCCGCTCCGACGGCACCGTGCTGTGGGAGGACGGGATGGACTCGACCGTGAAGGTCGCGACGCCCGCGGAGATGTGCGCGGCGAAGGCCGCGGGAGCCACGATCCTGATGTCCATCGGCGGCGCGGCCGCGGGCATCGACCTCAGTTCCGCCACCGTGGCGAACAGGTTCGTCGCCACGATCGTGCCCATCCTGAAGAAGTACAACTTCGACGGGATCGACATCGACATCGAGACCGGCCTGGTCGGCAGCGGCTCCATCACCACGCTGTCGGCGTCGCAGGCGAACCTGGTCCGGATCATCGACGGCGTGCTCGCCGCGATGCCGTCCAACTTCGGCCTGACCATGGCCCCGGAGACCGCCTACGTCACCGGCGGCAGCGTCGCCTACGGCTCCATCTGGGGCGCCTACCTGCCGATCGTCAAGAAGTACGCCGACAACGGCAGGCTCTGGTGGCTCAACATGCAGTACTACAACGGCAGCATGTACGGCTGCTCCGGCGACTCGTACTCGGCGGGCACCGTCGCGGGCTTCCAGGCCCAGACCAACTGCCTGAACAACGGCCTGGTCGTCCAGGGCACCACCATCAGGGTGCCCTGCGACAAGCAGGTCCCCGGCCTGCCCGCCCAGCCCGGCGCGGGCGGCGGCTACATGTCCACCAGCCTCGTCGCGCAGGCGTGGAACACCTGCTCCAAGGGCATGAAGGGCCTGATGACCTGGTCGATCAACTGGGACGGGTCGAAGAACTGGACCTTCGGCAACAACGTCAAGGCGTTGCAGGGGCGCTAGCGTCCCCCGATCGTGGGCGTCGACCGGCCCGGTCGGCGCCCACGGCCGGCTTGGTTAGAGTTCGGAGCATGTTGACGGTCGGAATCGTGGGTGGTCAGGACGCCGAGACGGCGGCGTCGCGCTTGCGGGCACTGGGCGCGACGGCCGTGCTCGGGCAGGGCTCCGCGGTCGCGTTCCGGATCGCGACGTCCGACACGTCGGGCGACACCCGGTTCGTCGACGCGGTCCTCACCGACGACGAACCGGTGCACGTCCAGGTCGAACGCCTGTGGTCGACGCGGCTGCGGCCGTGGTCGGAGGCGTTGGCGGGGGTCCAGGTCGACCGTCGTCCGCCGAGCGTCGTGCCCCACGACCCCCGCTGGGAGTGGGCGGGCAGGCGGGGCCTGGACCGGGTCCGGTCGACGCTCACGACCCTCGACCCCGCGGGCGTGTTCCGCTACGACCACATCGGCTCCACGTCCGTGCGGGGACTGGCCGCCAAGCCGTTCATCGACCTCCAGGTCCGGGTCCCGCGGCTGCCGGTCCCGGAGGACGTCGACCGCGCCATGGCCGCCATCGGCTTCCTGCCCGCGACGGGCAGCCGCCCGGACTCGCCCGGCGTCCACCGCGACCTGCCGCGCGGCTCCGAGGTCGTCCCGGACGAGGTGTGGGCCAAGCGGCTGTTCTTCTCGCCGGACCCGCTGTCGCCGACGATCGTCCACGTCCGCCGCCTCGACTCGCCGTGGGGCAGGCACACCGTGTGGTTCCGCGACTGGCTGAAGGCCCACCCCGACGAGCGCGACCGGTACGAGCAGGTCAAGACCGAGCTCGCGGCGGAACACGCGCACGACGTCGACCACGACGACTACACCC
This sequence comes from Umezawaea sp., assembly GCA_035559015.1. Taxonomy (GTDB): domain Bacteria; phylum Actinomycetota; class Actinomycetes; order Mycobacteriales; family Pseudonocardiaceae; genus Umezawaea. The sequence goes on from DATMCA010000870.1 coordinate 2,966, forward strand.
GCGCGAAGACCGGCTTCTTCGACGAGGTCCACGAGAGGTTCGAGGAGTGGGCCCGCCGCGGCTGATCAGCCGACATGCCGGTGTCCGCTACCGGGTTGACCCTGCTCGTGGCCGCGGGTTGGCCCCGTGGTGGGCGGGGGGCGGGCGGATCGATCCTGGGTGCTCCACCGAGAGGAGAGGACCCGAGATGTCCGACTGGCTGAGCGACCTGGTCGCGTGGGGCTGGGACCGGCACCACAACGTGCTGAGCTGGTACATCCGCCCGCTGTTCTTCCTGCCGTTCTGCTTCTTCGCCTACCGCCGCAGCCTGACCGGCATCGTGGTCACGCTCGTCGCGCTGCTCACCAGCTTCGCCTGGTTTCCCGCGCCCGCGGTCCCGTCCGCCGCCGTGAACGAGATGCTCGACGCGGAACGCGACTACCTGCTCGGCGGGTGGACGGTGTGGAAGGTCGCCATCGCGCTGCTGATCCCGCTGGTGTTCACCGGTCTCGCGCTGGCGCTGTGGCGGCGGTCGTTGGCCTGGGGGCTGGTCGTGATCAACGCCGCGGTGCTGTTCAAGGTGGCGTGGACGTTCTGGTTCAGCGGCACGGACGGTGCCCTCGCCCACCTGCCCGCGGCGCTCGGCGGCCTGGCCGTCGTGGACGTCGTGCTGCTGCTGGTCGCCCGCCGGAAGCGGACGGCGGTGGCGGTGCCGTGACCGTCCACACCGGACTCCTGGCCGGCCGCTCCCCGCACGTGAGCTTCGGTTCCGGTGCGCCGCTGGTGGTGCTGGTCGGGCTCACCCTCGACAGCGACGTCCCCGGACCGCTGCTGGCCCGTGCCTACGCCCGCGGTTTCCGCGCGCTCGCCGAGCACCACACCGTGCACGTCGTCCAACGGCCGCGGGGGTTCGAGGGCGTCGACGACTACGCGGCCGTGCTGCGGGAGATCGGCCGGGCCTCGGTCGTCGGGCTGTCCACCGGGGGAGCGGTCGCCCAGCACCTCGCGCTGGACCACCCGGACCTGGTGGAGCGGCTGGTGCTGGTCGTCTCGGGCGCCCGGCTCGCGCCGCGGGGACGGGAGATCTGCCTGGCGTGGCGCGCGCTCGCCGACGCCGGGCGGTGGCGCGACCTGCGGGCGTCCATGGCGGCGGTCGCGGTCGACGGCCGGATCGCCCGGGGGCTCGCGCACGCGGCGGGATGGCTCAGCGGGGGAGCGGAACCCTTGGGGCTGCGGGACTTCCGCGCCCTGCTGGACCTGGTGCTCGCCCACGACACCACCGGCCGACTCAGCGGTCTCGCCGCGCCCGCGCTGGTGATCGGCGGTTCCGCGGACCCGTTCTTCCCGGCCGGGTCGTTGCGCGCCACCGCGTCCGCGATGCCCGACGCCGTGCTGAAGGTCGTCGAGGGCAGCGGGCACGGGCTGGCCAAGCAGCGGGCGGCGCTGTGGCAGGACGAGGTGGTGGCGTTCACGGCCGGAAGCCAGGCCTGAGCGGTGGAGCGGGTGCTGATCGTCGACGACCACGCGACGTTCCGCTCCATCGCCCGCAGGCTGCTGGAGGCGGCGGGTTTCCACGTGGTGGGGGAGGCGGCGACCGGCGGCGAGGTCGCCGAAGCGGTCGGGCGGCTGCTGCCGGACGTGGTGCTGCTGGACGTCGGACTGCCCGACGTGGACGGGTTCCGGGTGCTGCGGGACCTGCCCACGTCGGTCGTCGTCGTGCTGGTGTCGAGCCGGGCGCGGACGGACTACGGTCGGCGCGTGGCCGCCAGCGGGGCCCGCGGGTTCATCGCGAAGGCCGAGTTGAGCGGGGAGGCGCTGCGCTCGCTGCTGCGCGACGGTGAGGGGTGTTCGGGGTGCGGGTGATCGTCGCCGACGACGCGGTGCTGTTCCGCGAAGGTCTCGCCGGGTTGCTGGTCGACGCCGGGTTCGAGGTCACGGCGAAGGTCGGGGACGCGGTCGCCGTGCTGGACCGCGTCAGCGCCGACCCGCCGGACGTCGTGGTCGTGGACATCCGGATGCCGCCCGGCCACCGCACCGAGGGCCTCGAAGCCGCCGAGGAGATCAAGCGCCGCTGGCCCGCCGTCGGGGTGCTGGTGCTGTCCGCGCACGTCGAGCCGCACTACGCGCTGAGGCTGCTGGAGACCGGCGCGGCCGGGGCCGGGTACCTGCTCAAGGAGCGGGTGACCGAGGTGGCCGAGCTGACCGACGCGCTCCGGCGGATCGCCGCCGGTGGGGTCGTGATCGACCCCGGGGTCGTGGCGCGGATGGTCGGGCGGAGCCGTGTGCGCAGCCCGTTGGACGACCTGTCGGGGCGGGAGCGGGACGTGCTGTCGGTGATGGCGGAGGGGCGGACCAACCAGGCCATCTGCGAACGCCTGCACCTGAGCCCGAAGACGGTGGAGGCGTACGTGCGGTCGGTGTTCACCAAGCTCGGGTTGCACCAGGGACCGGACGACAACCGCCGTGTCCTGGCCGTGCTCGCCTACCTGCGCGACTGATGGCCGTCCTCGTCGGCGTTCTCGGCCTCCTCGCCGGCGTGGGGGCGGCGGGGGCGGTGCTGTGGGGCGGCTACCCGGTGCCCGTGGGGCAGGCGGTCGTCGCCGTCGTGCTGAACCTGGGCGTGGGGTGGTCGTTCATCGGGGTCGGGCTGGTGGCGTGGGCTCGGCGGCCGGAGAGCCGGGCCGGGGTGCTCATGGCGCTGGTCGGGTTCGCCTGGTTCGTGCGGGTGGTGGGAGCGGTCGCGGTGCCCGCCGCGTTCGTCGTGGGTGTCGCCACGAAGACCCTGTACCTGGCCGTGCTCGGGCACCTGCTGGTGGCGTACCCGTCCGGACGACTGGTCACGTGGCCGCGTCGGTCGCTGGTGGTCTTCGGCTACCTGCTGACGGTGCCGGTGAACGTGCTGTACCTGCTGGTGGCCGGGGTGGGGCCGCCGCAGAACCTCGTGGTGATCCACGCGGGTGTGGCGTCGTCCTCGGCCGGGTTCCTGGTGACG
>DATMCA010000871.1:0-3067 GCA_035559015.1 Umezawaea sp.
GGGTGCGCCACATGCCGATCCCGGCCGCCGCGAGCGTCGGGAGTGGACGCAGCACGCGCTCCGACTCCTGCTCGGCGGTGCCGGACGCGGCGATCGTCCGCAGCCCGGCGACGGCGTCGAGCAGCCGGGCGGACAGGTCACCGGACACGGTCTGGTAGGTGGCCACGTCGTCGGCGGTCAGCCGCATGTGCGTGCGCACCAGGAGCATCGCCAGCGGGACGCTGAGCAGGAACACCGCCGCGAGCCGCCAGTCCATCAACGCCAGCGCGACCACGGCGCCGACGGAGCTGAGCACGGTCACGGTCAGCACGATCAGGATCACCGGGATGCCGCCCGCGATGGCGGAGTCGCCGGTGACGCGGCTGACCGCGTCCCCCGCCGCGAACGGCGAGGGGTGGCCGAGTCCGAGCAGGTGGGCGGCCACGCGGTGGCGCAGCCAGGCCGTGACCTTCGCGGTGATCGCGGCGGCCAGCACGACGCCGATCGCGTCGCCGACCACCTCGATCGACACCATCGAGACGAGCCACAGGACGGTGGGGGAGTCGAGCCGCCCGGCCAGCGCCATGTCCACGGTGCTCGCCAGCGCGGCGGGCAGCAGCAGTCCCGCGGTCGTGGCCAGTGCGGCGTTCACCACCAGCAGCAGCCAGCGGCGATCGTGGTTCGCTGCCTTGACCAGCAGCGCGTCGCCCGGTTGGGCCATGGCTGTTCCCTCCGGGGACGGGTGGGCGCATCATGGGAAAGGGCCCGATGGCAGACGGACCGATTCGTGGTCGGTCGCTGCCATCGGACCCTTGTGTCACCGGGTGAGCGGCACACTTCGCTTGTGCCGCTCACCCAACCTCTGGGGCGAGACCTAGCAGAGGACCAGGCTCGCGGAGGAGTGGCTGCAGGGGAGCAGCAGGCTCGCGCTGGAAGCCGTCGTGCTGCCGCCGCCACCGTGGCCGCTCGCCATCGCGTTGGACGGGGCCTCGGGGGTCTCGAGCTCCTGCATGTCGAGGATGAATCCCATTGTCTTGCTCCTCAATCTGCGAACTTCTTCGGGGTTTACTGCTCCACCAGCCACTCGGGACCGGGGGTTCTAGGGGGTGGGCGCGGCTCCGAGGAACGGGAGGACCGATCCGTCTCCGTCCACCACGGACGCCAGCGCCAACAGGATTCCGGCACCGCCGGTGTTCAGGTCCATCGACAGCCTGCGCAGCTGCATCCCGGGGAACGCCAAGCCGTTCCGGTAGGGAACGGCGTGCCACGCGAGCGCGGCCAGGTGTCGTCGCATCGCCTGCTCGAACACCGGGTCGGGCTGCCGCCGCACGGCTTGGGCGAGCGTCGCGAGCAGACCCATCCGGCCGAGGACCAGGCCGGGGTGGATCACGAACTCGCCCGCCGCGCCGCGCAGCAGGTCGGGAAGTCGGGTGACGCGCTCCGCGTCGGGGTCGTGCCGGGCGTACTCGTTGAGCACCATGGCGATGCCCGCGCCGCCGACCTCGACGTAGGGGAGCGTGCGGTAGCCGCCGTCGCGCACCTGCGTCGAGCCGTCGAGCGCGACCATGCACTCGGCCAGGTCGCGGTCCAGCGCCTGCCCGGCCAGGTCGAGCCAGGACCGGTCGCCGCTGTGCTCGAACAGCCGGAGGAACAGCAGCGCCGGGCCGGACCAGCCGTGCAGCAGACCGGCCTTCGCCTTCGGGCCGGGCGGGGCCACGACCTGGAGCTCCAGCCCCAGCCGTTCGGCGATGTCGATCGACTGGGACAGGAAGCCGTCGTCGTGGCGGACGTCCGCGAAGTGCAGCAGGTTCAGCGCCACACCGGACAGGCCGCTGCCCAGTCCGTGGTCCACCGTGCCCGGCAGCGTCTTCGCGTACTCGGTGACCAGGTCGGTCGCCAGGTCGTGGTGGCCGAAGTTCTCCAGCACGTACGCGATGCCGTGCGCGCCGGTGAAGAAGCCGGGCTGCTTCGGCGGGTCGCGCCGCACGGAGTCCTGGAGCCACTGCTCGTACTCGGGGAACCTGCCCTGTCCGCTGACGTGCAGGGCGTGCAGCACACCGGCCGCGCCGTAGGCGAAGCACGCGCCGCCGACCTCGAACTGCTCGATGTCGCCGGGGAACAACCTGTCAGTGCGGTCGGGGGTGGCACTGGCCAGGATTGCCGTCGCGATGTCCTTGCCCACGGCGCGCCAGTCGGGCTCGGGAACGTCGAGCGAAGTCCGCTCCGGCGCCGGGGGGACCTCGACGCGGGGGGTGAGCACAGCGGCGATCCGCTCGCAGTACTCGTCGGACAACCCGAACCGGCGCTGGATGAAGTCCAGGTGGGACCTCAACCGCGACGGCGCCAGTTCCAGCACCTCGTTGAGCGGCAGGAACAGCCACAGCCGCAGCGCGGCGAGCGGGTACTCGTCGATCTCGTAGCCCTCGCGGTCCGGCGGCGCCTGGAAGCCTGGCGCGCCGAGCGTGGGTCTGCGCGGTTCGTCCATGTGGAACGACAACTCGAAGTCGATCAGCGACATCTCGTCGTCCTCGTCCAGCAGGACGTTGAGCGAGTGCAGGTCGGAGAACACGACCCCGCGCTGGTGCAGCGCGCGGATCGTCCGCTCGACCTTGTCGACCACGGCGAGCGCCCGCGCCTTGTACTCGGTGACGCGCTCGTCGCTGATCCCGTTGTGGGTCAACGGGTAGTGCATGCCGAGCCACTGCCCGAGCGGTCTGCCGGGCATGTACTCCATGGCCAGGAAGTGGTGCTCCCACACGGTGAACCGGTCGTAGACCTGCGGCACGCCGGTGATCCCGTCCAGCCTGGTGAGGATCTTGAACTCGCGGTCCAGCCGGGCGACCGCGTCGACGTTGTCGCGGTCGAGACCGGCGTGCGGCCGGGCTTCCTTGAGCACGACCTCGGCGCCGTCGGCCTTGCGGGTGGCGAGGTAGACGCCGCCGCCGTTGGAGAAGTGCAGCGAGCGCACCACGTCGTAGGGGAACTCGTCGGGGTCACCGCCGTTGCGGGCGGCGAGGTGCGGCACCAGGAACGGGGGCAGCTCGACCCACTCGGGGACCCAGAAGTTCGGCTTGCGCTGGTCGGGGAC
>DATMCA010000872.1:0-2321 GCA_035559015.1 Umezawaea sp.
ACCGTGGGCACCACCGGCAACGCGAAGTAACGGGTGAGCACCGTGTCGATGCGCGGTCCGACGAGGCCGGCGAGCCGCAGCACCGTCACCGACACGTCGCGCCGGCGCCGTCCGAACCCGCGTACGTAGCCCTCGACCTCCGCCGCGTCGCGGGCGTACCCGCCGGCCGGCAGGTCGTTCGGCGTCATGGTCTCGTCGAACAGGGCCGGGTCCAGCGGGCTGGCGCCGTACACCGCGGTGGTCGACTCGAGGACGACCCGCCGCATCGTCGGCGCCTTCTGGCAGGCGGCGAGCAGCTGCATGGTGCCGAGGACGCTCATCTCCCGCGCCGCCGATCCCCACCTCCCCGAAGGGTCGGGTGACAGGGCGGCGTGCACCACCGTGTCCACGTCCGCGCGCGCGATCACCTTGGCGATCAAGGGGTTGCGGATGTCCGCCCGGATGAACTCCGCGCGGCCCATACGGCTGCACAGGTCCGGTCCGGGAGGGACGGTGTCGACGCCGAGCACCCGCTCGATCGACGGGTCCGCGGCGAGCCGCGCGGCGAGGTGCCCGCCGAGGAAGCGGCTGACACCCGTGACGAGGACGACCGAGGGGGCCACGGGCCGAACCCTACGACCTGAGCGACGCGCTACGGACCGGGCCGTCCGGCACAGCGGGAAGTGTGCGCCCGCTCACTTGCCGAGCTTGCGACGCTGCACGCGGGTCTTGCGGAGGAGCTTGCGGTGCTTCTTCTTCGACATCCGCTTGCGACGCTTCTTGATGACCGAACCCATACGTCGGTTCCTTCCTGCTGGACGGGTGGAGCCGCCGGCCCGGACACCGTCGTGAGGACGTACACCGACCGGACGTCGACTGGTTGCCCACTCTACCGGCGCCGACCGACGGTTCTCGCACCCGCACCGCCCCGGGATGCCGCCGAGATGCCTCGAAGTGACCGCCGGGACGCCGCGACGGTCAGCCCGCGTCGGACCAGGCGTCGCGCAGGTGGCTCTCCACGGCGCGGCGCGGCACGCGGAACGACCGGCCCACCCGCGCCGCCGGCAGCTCGCCGCCGTGCACCAGCCGGTAGACCGTCATCTTCGACACCCGCATCCGGGCGGCGACCTCGGCCACCGTCAGGAACTGCACCTGGGGAAGGTCGGTCGGGTCGGACCGTTCCGATCGCATCGGATCACCGCTTCCTGGTCGCACCGGCAGGCGCGGCCCCTCGCCAGGCGAGCACGGTGTCGAAGGCGGAGCCTAGCCAGGGTGCCGACGCATCCCGTCGGGGGCCCGCGCACGTGCTGCAGCAGGGGCGCCGTTCACCGACGATGCGCGACACCACGCTCGGGGTGCGTCAGCGCGCGCCCAGCTCCACCGACCGGTCGCGCGCCGCCTCGATCGCCGCCAGCAGCGCCGCACGCACCCCGTGACGCTCCAGCTCACGCACTGCGGCGATCGTCGTCCCGGCGGGCGACGTGACGGCCTCCCGAAGGATCACGGGGTGGTCGCCGGACTCGCGCATCATCACCGCCGCCCCGTAGGCCGACTGGACGATCAGCTCGGCGGCCACCGCGCGCGGCAGGCCGAGCAGGATCCCCGCGTCGATCATGGCCTCGACCAGGTAGAAGAAGTACGCAGGCCCGGAGCCCGACAGCGCCGTCACCGCGTCCTGCTGGCTCTCCGGCAGCCGCACCACCCGGCCGACCGAGCCGAGCATCTTCTCGACGGCGGCGAGGTGCTCGTCGGTCGCGTGGCGGCCACCCGAGATGGCGCTCATCGCCTCGCCGACCAGCATCGGCGTGTTCGGCATGACCCGCACCACCGGCGTCCCGTCGGGCAGCACCTGCTCGTAGAGCGACGTCGGCAGGCCCGCGCACAGCGAGACCACGAGCGTGCCCGGCGCCACGGCGGTCGCCAGCTCGGCGAGGAGCGGGTCGATATCCTGCGGCTTGACGGCCACCACCAGCACCTCGGCGCGCGCGGCCGCCTCCGCGACGTCGACGGCGGCGACGCCGTGACGCGCCGTGAGCTCGCGGGCCCGTTCCGGATGGCGCTCGGTGAAGCACAGCTCGCCCGCCGGCTGACCCGCGGCGAGCAGCCCCGCCAGCAGCGCCTCTCCGATTTTTCCGGCCCCGAGCACCGCGATCCGCGTCATGGCTCGCACCGTAGCCCGCCTCGGCGCACGGCTCGGGCGGGAGGTGGGGTGGGCTGCGACGACCGATCCGGCGAGCGACCTACGGCACCGGGCGCCGCGGTCGGTCTCCGGCCGCGCTCAGCCGAGGATCGGCGTGGGCTGCGCCGGGGCGCGCAGGTGCAGGCGCGCGAACAGCAACGCC
>DATMCA010000873.1:0-3520 GCA_035559015.1 Umezawaea sp.
TGGAGCACTATGCCGGGATCGATGTATCGCTGGAACGGAGTAGCGTGTGCGTGGTCGACGCGACGGGCCGCATCATCCGTGAGGCCAAGGTGCCAAGCGAGCCGGAGGCGCTGGTCGCCTTCTTCGGCCAGCTCGGCCTGCGGCCAACCCGGATTGGACTGGAGGCGGGGCCGCTCTCGCAGTGGCTCCACGCGGGCTTGGCGCAGGTCGGCTTCGAGGTGGTGCTGCTCGAGACCCGGCACGTGAAGGCGGCGCTCTCAGCGATGGTGGTCAAGACGGATCGCAAGGACGCCCGTGGCATTGCCCAACTGCTCCGGATGGGCTGGTACCGGCCGGTACACCGCAAGTCGCCTCCGGCGCAGGAGATCCGGGCGTTGCTCGTCGGACGCAAGCTGCTGCAAGCCAAGCTGCGGGATGTTGAGCTGAGCATCCGTGGCATCCTGCGCGGCTTCGGGCTCAAGGTGGGTGAGGTCAGCAAGGGCCGGTTCGCCGCCAGGGTCAGGGAACTGGTCGCCGGCCACGAGATGCTGGAAGCGGTCATCGCCGCGATGCTGCAGGCGCGCGATGGTTTGCAGACCGAATTCATGCGCCTGCATCGGCGGATGCTGGCCATCGTACGGGGCGATGCGATCTGCCGCCGGCTGATGACGGTGCCCGGCGTGGGAGCGCTGGTGGCGGTCACCTTCAAGACGGCCGTCGACGATCCAGGGCGGTTCCGGACGGCCAAGGCGGTGGGGGCACACTTCGGCCTCACACCAAAGAGGTACCAGTCAGGCGAGACCGACGTGACCGGTGGGATCAGCAAAGTCGGGGATGCGATGGTGCGCACCGCCCTCTACGAGGCGGCCAACGTGATGCTGACCCGGACCACCCGCGTCTCGACCCTCAAGCGCTGGGCGCTGGAGGTCACCAGGCGCCGGGGCATGAAGCGGGCGAAGGTGGCCCTGGCGCGCAAGCTGGCCGGCGTCCTGCATCGCATGTGGGCGAACGCCACCGACTTCCGCTGGGGCAAGGAGGTGATCGCGTAGCACGGCACCGAGAAGAACAGATTCGGGGCAGGGCCGAGCGGTCCTGCTCCTCCGAGGTCCCGTCGCCGGGACGCGGGAATCGGTGAGACCGGGAGTAGTGCTGTGGACGCCCAGTCCGGGTGAACCACGCGCCCTAGATTGGTCCACCGGCTCCCTTCTGACCGCATGATGTGGCGGCTCTGGTGCTGACCACGGACGGAAGCATGACACCGGCGACGGGATAATCGCTCGAAGGACTTGACGCCCAACGGACCGTTACGGAAGCACTACTTTGGCAGTTTGAATGGGAACCGATGGGTACGTTGATGCGTCCTCCCGTGACGGCTCGGGCAGGAGTGAGGCTATGGTGGAGCAGACTGCAGCTTGGCGGTTGGACCTGAGGCACTGGCTTGAGCCGTTTCTGATGCGGCTCGCCCATCCCGCCCGGCGGGCGATGTGTCCACTCTACGTGGCGGGGTTGATCGGCCCTGGCGATCGCAAGAGCGTCCAGCCCATGGCCTGGCGCCTCGGCTTGGGCGGCCACGACGGGCTACACCACTTCGTCGCCGCCGGGGTTTGGGACGCGGCGCCGCTGGAAGCTGAACTGCTCGCCCGAGCGGACCACCTTGTTGGCGGGCCGGACGCCTACCTCGTAATCGACGATACGGCGTTGCCGAAGAAGGGCACGCGCTCGGTCGGGGTTGCGCCACAGTACGCCTCGACGCTTGGTACTTGAGCGCGAAGCGGTCGAGGCCAACTGCCAGACGCTCGTCTCCGTGACCCTAGCGCGTGGTGAGGTCCCCGTGCCCGTGGCTTTGCGCCTGTTCCTGCCGGAGGCGTGGACGGGCGACCTTGAGCGCCTCGACCGCGCCCGCGTGCCCGAGGCATTCCGGGCTGCCCGAACCAAGCCCGAAATCGCCATCGCCGAACTCGACCGGGTCATTACCGCCGGCGTCCGCTTCGGGTGCGTGCTCGCTGATGCGGGTTACGGGATCAGCGCCGCGTTCCGGGGTGCGCTCTCCGCGCGCGGGCTCGCCTGGGCCGTCGGCATTCCGCGGATCCAGAAGGTGTTTCTCACTGGCGTCGAGATGGTTTGGCCGGCTGCGGCGCGTGGGCGCCCTCGCCGGACGGCGGTTCCGGGCACGGCGTCCGTCGCCGCCGCGGCCGTGCTGGGGGGCATACCTTGGCGCGCGATTACGTGGCGGCACGGCACCAAGGGGGCGCTCAAGGCCGAGTTCGCCGCGTTGCGGGTGCGGGTCGCGGACGGCCCAGCGGTGCGGATCGGGGCCCGGGTGAACCAGCACCTGCCCGGCGAAGAGGTTTGGCTGGTCGGCGAACGGCGCGCCTCAGGCGAGCGAAAGTACTACCTCGCCAATCTGCCCGCCGACACGGACCTGAAGGTGCTCGCGGCCACGATCAAGGCGCGTTGGGTCTGCGAGCAGGCTCATCAGCAGCTCAAGGAGGAACTCGGCCTCGACCACTTCGAGGGTCGCTCTTGGCCGGGCCTGCACCGGCACGCGCTCATGACTATGATCGCCTTCGCCTTCCTCCAGTACCGACGTCTCGCAGCGGCGGGACGGGGGGAAAAAGGCGCCGGACGGCCCACCGCCGGGACCAAGCCTGCCCGCAGTGCGCCAGGCCATCGTGGATCATATCGTCCGCGCGCGCCCACCGCCCGCGCGATGCCCGCACTGCCGACAGCCTATTATACCAAATCCGGTTGATGCGTGCGGGGAATGGCGCGACGGGGTAGGCTGCAGCGATGCCAGCCCCAGCATTGGTTGCTCACCTGAGCACGGCGGAGCTGGGCCAGCGTTATCGAGCGGCCCGGCAGCCCATTGAGCGGTCACACCTGCAGATCGTCTGGCTGTTGAGCCAAGGTCGGAGCGAGCGTGACGTGGCGGCGATCAGCGGCTACGGCCGGCGCTGGATCGGCGTGATCGTGCATCGCTATAACGAGAAAGGGCTGGACGGGCTCGGCGATCACCGCGGCAAGAATGCTGGCGCCAAGCCGCTCCTGGATAAGGAGGGCGAGGCGGTGCTCAAGACGGTCCTGGCCGAGTTCCCAGCCGATGGGGGTCTTTGGACCGGGCCCAAGGTCGCGGCATGGATGAGCACCCGGCTCGGCCGCAAGGTCTGGCCGCAGCGGGGGTAGGACTACCTGAAGAAGCTCGGGCATAGTCTGCAGATGCCCCGGCCGCGCCATGCCAAGGCGGCGAGTGCCGAGGAGCAGGCGCTATATAAAAAAGCTTGCCGAGCGGATGGATGAGCGCCGGAAGGAGAACCCCAAGCGGAAGGTCGAGCTGTGGGCGTTCGATGAGCACCGGGTCGGGCTGAAGCCGATCCTGCGTCGGCAATGGGCACCCAAAAGACAGCGCCCGATCGCCCGCGGCCAGCACCGGTTCGAGTGGCTCTATCTCTACGGCTTCGTCCACCCGAGCAGCGGGGCGGTGGTTTGGTTCGTCTGCACCACGGTCGACACCGATCTCTTGAGCGTCGTCCTGGCAGCGTTC
>DATMCA010000874.1:0-2742 GCA_035559015.1 Umezawaea sp.
GTCCGGCCTGCTGTTCGACCACCCCACGCCCGCCGCCCTGATCGACCACCTGGTCGCCGAGCTGTCCGGGGCACGGGCGGCGGTGGACGCCCCGATCGCCCGGTCCACCTCGGACGAGCCGATCGCCATCGTCGGGATGGCCTGCCGGTACCCCGGTGGTGTCGCGTCCCCCGAGGAGCTGTGGCGGCTGGTCGCCGAAGGCGTCGACGCGATCGCGCCGTTCCCGGACGACCGGGGCTGGGACGTCGACGGCCTGTTCGACAGCGACCCCGAGCAGGCGGGCAAGACCTACCAGCGCCAGGGCGGGTTCCTGGCCGACGTGGCGGGCTTCGACGCCGGGTTCTTCGGGATCTCGCCGCGCGAAGCGCTCGGCATGGACCCCCAGCAACGGCTGCTGCTGGAAACCGCGTGGGAGGCCCTGGAACGCGCGGGGATCGACGCGGAGTCGGTGCGGGGCAGCCAGTCCGGGGTGTTCATCGGCGCCACCGCGACCGACTACGGGCCGCGGATGCACCAGGCGCCGGAGAACGTCGAGGGCCACGTGCTCACCGGCGGCACGGCGAGCGTGATGTCCGGTCGGATCGCCTACCAGTTGGGCCTGGTCGGGCCCGCGGTGACCGTGGACACGGCGTGCTCGTCGTCGCTGGTCGCCCTGCACCTCGCCGTACAGGCGCTGAGGTCGGGCGAGTGCTCGCTGGCGTTCGCGGGCGGCGTCACGGTGATGTCGACGCCGGGCATGTTCATCGAGTTCTCCCGCCAGCGCGGTCTTGCCTCCGACGGCCGGTGCAAGGCCTTCGCCAGCGCGGCCGACGGTACCGCCTGGGCCGAAGGTGTCGGCCTGCTGCTGGTGGAGCGGTTGTCGGACGCACGGCGGCTCGGTCACGAGGTGCTGGCGGTCGTGCGGGGTTCGGCGGTGAACCAGGACGGTGCTTCGAACGGGCTCACGGCGCCGAACGGCCCTTCGCAGCAGCGGGTGATCCGCCAGGCGCTGGCGTCGGCTGGTCTGTCCACTTCGGACGTGGATGTGGTGGAGGCGCACGGGACCGGGACGCGGCTGGGTGATCCGATCGAGGCCGAGGCGCTGCTGGCCACCTACGGGCAGAACCGTTCGGAGCCGTTGTGGTTGGGGTCGTTGAAGTCGAACATCGGCCACTCGCAGGCGGCTGCGGGCGTGGCGGGTGTGATCAAGATGGTGATGGCGATGCGGCACGGTGTGCTGCCGCGGACCCTGCACGTGGACGAGCCGTCGCCGTTCGTCGACTGGACCGCGGGCGAGGTTCGCCTGCTGACCGAGGACCGGGAGTGGCGGACCGATCGGCCGCGGCGGGCCGGGGTGTCGTCGTTCGGCGTGAGCGGGACGAACGCCCACGTGATCCTGGAAGGCGTCGAGCCGGTCGTCGTCGAGCCGTCGGACGTCGTGGTGCCCGTGGTGCCGTGGGTCGTGTCGGCCAGGTCCGCGGCGGCCTTGGCCGCGCGGATCGAGCAACTGCCCCGGGACGCGGCTCCCGCGGACGTGGCCCTGTCGTTGGTGACGTCGCGGTCGGTGTTCGAGCACCGGGCGGTGCTGCTGGACGGCGTGGAGGTGGCTCGCGGTCAGGCGGTGGCCGATCAGCGCGTCGTGTTCGTGTTCCCCGGCCAGGGTTCGCAGTGGGTCGGGATGGCCGAGGGGTTGTTGGAGTCGTCGCCGGTGTTCGCGGCGTCGATGGCGGAGTGCGATGAGGCGCTGTCCCGGTTCGTGGACTGGTCGCTGCTGGATGTCGTGCGCGGTGGGGATTTGTCCCGTGTCGACGTGGTGCAGCCGGTGCTGTTCGCGGTGATGGTGTCGCTTGCCGCGGTCTGGCGTTCGCTGGGTGTTGAGCCTGCCGCGGTCGTAGGGCATTCGCAGGGTGAGATCGCGGCTGCGTATGTCGCTGGTGCGTTGTCGTTGGAGGACGCGGCGCGGGTCGTGGCGTTGCGGAGCAAGGCGATCATCGCGTTGTCCGGGCTGGGCGGGATGCTGTCGGTGCCACTGGCGGCGGACGAGGTGGAACTGACCGAGGGCCTGTCGATCGCGGCGGTCAACGGGCCGCTGTCGACGGTGGTGTCCGGCGACCTCGACGCCCTGCTGGCGTTGCGGGACCGGTTGGTCGAGCAGGACGTCAAGGCCAGGGTCGTTCCGGTGGACTACGCGTCGCACTCGGCTCACGTGGAGGCGATCGAGGCCGAGTTGGCGGAGATCCTGGGCCCGATCCGGCCTCGTTCGGGATCGGTGCCGTTCTTCTCGTCGGTGACGGGGGACTGGTTCGACACGGCTGAACTCGACGCTGGCTACTGGTACCGGAACCTGCGGCAGACGGTGTTGTTCGAGGATGCCGTGCGAGGGCTGCTCGCCGAGGGCAATTCCGTGTTCGTCGAGTGCAGCGCGCACCCGGTCCTGACGGTCGGTGTGGAGGAGTCGGTCGAGGCCGCCGGCGCGGACGCGGTGGTGCTGGGCTCGTTGCGGCGTGACCGTGGTGGCCTGGACACGTTCCTGACGTCGGTGGCGCGGGTGTTCGTGCGAGGCGTGGACGTCGACTGGCGGGTGCTGCTCGACGGTGCCAACACCGTGGCGCTGCCGACCTACCCGTTCCAGCGCGAGCGCTTCTGGCTCGCGCCGTCGTCGGAGGTCGCCGACGTGTCGGCCGCCGGGATGACCGCGGTCAACCACCCGCTGCTCGGTGCGGCGGTGGACCTCGCGGGCAACGGCGTGGTGCTGACGGGCCG
>DATMCA010000875.1:0-4759 GCA_035559015.1 Umezawaea sp.
CTACTGGTCCACCGGCGACGGCGGTTTCGCGAACGACCCGTTCAAGTCCGGTCAGAACCTCGGCACTCTGCTCGGCAAGATCGTGCGGATCGACGTCAACCGCACCTGCGGGCCGACGCCCTACTGCGTGCCCCCCGACAACCCGTTCGCCCGCGTGCCGGGCGCACGACCGGAGATCTGGCTCTACGGGCTGCGCAACCCGTGGCGGTTCTCGTTCGACCCCGTCGACGGCTCGATGTGGATCGGCGACGTCGGCCAGGGCCTGGTCGAGGAGATCGACCACATCCGCCCGTGGCAGGGCGGGGCGAACCTCGGCTGGTCCTGCCGGGAGGGCGCCCCGGTGTTCGACCCGCAGCAGTGCCGGCCGGGCGTGCGGTACACCGACCCGGTCTTCTCCTACGACCACTACAACGACAACTGCTCGGTGACCGGCGGCGTGGTGTACCGGGGATCCCGGACCCCGGAGGCGCGGGGCACGTACGTCGCGAGCGACTACTGCTCGACCCGCGTGTTCGCCGTGCGCCCCAAGCCCGACGGCGGCTACGAGTCCGCCACGATCGGCAACTTCCCCACCCAGCCGACGGCGATCGACGTCGACGCGCGCGGTGAGCTGTACGTGCTCAGCGACCTCCCCGGATGGCTGAACCGAGTGCGGTTCGAACGGGTCCAGCCACCGAACCGCTGAACCCCCTGGGCTCGCTCAGGGAGAGGTGAACAGCTGGGCCAGGCGGTAGTCGACGATGGTTGCCGCCTGGTCCGCGTCGTAGGCCCTGACCAGCATTCCGGTCAGCAGACCGGAATGCTGGTCAGGGTCGCGAGCGCGTCGGCCTCCAGCCGCAGGTCCAGGTGCGCCGGAACCCTGTCGCGCGCCCGGGCTTTCCGGAGTTGCTCGGTCAGCGCGCGCACGAGGTGGGGCATGAGCGCTTCCTGGTCCGGGTCCGGACCGGCGCGGGTGACGTCGATGGCGAGGTAGGCGATCTGCACCGCGCACAGCACGCGGCCGCGCTCGTCGGTCGGCAGCACGCCGAGCAGGTACGCCCGCACGACGGCGCGTTCGTCCCTGGTCGCGAGCGCCCGCGTGATGCCCTGCCCGGCGCGTTCGCCGTCCAGTTCGACGATCCGCTGCCAGCCGAACCGCAGCATCTCCTCCTTGGTCGGGAAGTAGTACTGGACCAGGTTCATCGAGATGCCGGCCTCAGCGGCGACGGCCCGCAACGTCACCGCCTGTAGTCCTTGCGCGGCGGCGATCCGGAAGAGCGCCTCCGCGATCTCGCGCCTTCTCTCCTGGTGGTCCACGCGTTTCGGCACGTGATCACTGTGCCACACCTGGCCCGCGCGAACACGGGCTGTTATCGTGCAAGTGCACTATAAACCGTCCGGGGAGGGACCCGCTGGAGGCCGACGTCGCCCTGGCGGACTGGCTCGCCGACGTGCTCACCGGCCTCGGCCACGACAAGGTCCACCTCGTCGGACTCTCCCGCGGCGGCTTCCTGTCGCTGAACCTCGCGAGCCGGTGCTCCGACCGGCTCGCCGGTGTCATCGCCGTCGATCCGTCGGGGTTCGCCTGGATCGGTGCCCGGTTCATCCTCTGGAGCCTCGTCGAGGTGCTCCGGTGGACGCTGCCCGCGGCGATCCTCCGCCGGATCGCGGCCGGGGACCCCGCCGTGCGCCACACCTTCCGCCGACTGCTGGTCGCCGGCTTCAGGTACCGGGCGAGCCTGCCCCCGCAGCACCTGTTCACCGACGACGAACTGCGCGCGATCGACGTGCCCACCCACGTCCTCCTCGGCGAACGAAGCAACATCCTCCGCTCGCACGAGGTCGTCACGCGCCTCGAACAGCTGAACCCCCGCATCAGCACGGAGGTCGTGCCCGGAGCCGGCCACATCCCGACCCTGGAGGTACCGGACCTCGTCACCGCCCGGATCCTCGACCTCGCCGGGAAAACCGCGTAGCCGCACCGGAACGAGCGACGTCGTGCGAACCCCGCGTCACGCGGGCCCGGGAAACCTCGGCGGGGCGGGCGCCTCCGGCGACGGGTCGAGCGAGGGCCAGCGGTCGACGGCCCACTCCGGCCAGCCCGCCCACCCCGGTGGCGGGCCCGGAATCGGTCGCCCGCCACGCAGTTCGGCGGCATCGGGGGCCTGGAACCGCTGTCGCCACGCGTCGACGTCCGCCTCGGCCATCGGGAACGTGGTGTGCGGCGCGGTGGCCTGGCGGTGTGCGATCCGGGCGCGCTGCACGTCCTCGTCGACGGGCAGGTAGACCACTCGGCAGGAAGCTCCGACCGACGCCGCCAGCCAGCGCAACGCCGACCGCTCGTCGCGGCCCCAGAGCCCGAAGTCGAGCACCACATCCGTGCCCCGGCGCAGCGCTCGCAGGGCCAGCGTGATGAGCAGTCCCTCCAGCAGGTCGCGCTTGCCGTCGGGCTGCGACCCGTCGAACAGGCGGATCATCCAGTCGTCCGGGGTCAGCCGCAGCGCGCCGTTGGCGGCGGCGAACTCCCTGGCGCGGGTGGTCTTCCCGGCACCGGGGAGCCCGACCATCAGGACGAGTTCGCCCGCCACGGCACGACGCGCTCGGACACGGTGGGACATGGGTTCGCTCCCGGATCACGCGGGGGATCCGGCAACCCTGGAGGACGTGCGAACGGGTTGCCGGCGGGACACCGATCCACCGGGGCGGCGTGCGGTCGCCGTTCGAGGCGACGCGATACCGCCGTCAGATGGTGGTGCGACCGTTCACCACAGCGAAGCAACCCATGCCGTCACGATAGTCGAAGGCGCCGACGGGAACGCGAACTCCGGGACCCCTCGGACATCACACCCGAGATCCGGGCTACGACTCTTGGCCGTGGTCCAAGGTCCGCTTGGTGACTTCCAGGCCACGTGCCATGGCCTCGGCCATCGGCGCGGCCAAGGCGTCCGGGAGCACGTCGCGGCTCCACACCAGCAGGCACCGCCGCTCGCCGTCGGCCACGACCCGCATCGAGGCGTTGTCGTGCTCGGGCCGGACGCTGCCGCCGACGACCGAGTAGACGATCCGGCGGGTGTCGTGGTCGATAGTGACCAGCCGTTCCCGCACCACCGTGCCGTCGGCGAAGGTGACGACGCGGTGGTCGGCCTCGACGCGGGTGTCGACCACGAAGCCCGGCGCCATGCGCGAGGGACCCGCGGCGAAGTCGGCGACCACCTCCCACACGTCCTCCGCGCCGGCCTCGATCACGATTTCCCTGCTGATGCTCGCCATGTCCCCTACTCGTGTCCTGCGTGCCGTGGCGGTCGCCCGACCGTCCGGTCGAGGACGCGGAAGTCCAGGTGCGCACAGCTTGCCGCAGGACCACCCGCGCGGTCTTGAAGATCCTTGCGGGACTGTCGGACCCTCCGTCTACCCTCCGCGCGTGCTCTCCTCCGTCGATCCGACCACCGGCCCCGACTTCACCATCACGGCGGTGGACTGCCCGGCCGACCACCACCGCGGCCGGCCGGATGTGCTGCCCCGCCAGGACGTGCGGCTGGTGCTGATGCGCAACGGCGGGTTACGCCGACCGGGCCGTGGCGGGTGCGCGCGCCTCGACCCCGCCGTCGGCTACCTCGGGATGCCCGGCGAGGAGGAGCGCTTCGCCCGCCCCACCGGCGACGACAGGTGCACCTCGATCAGCCTGGCCCCCGCGTTCTGGCGCGCCCTGGCAGGCGATGCGCCGCGCCCCTCGGGCACGTTGCTGTACGTGGACGGCAGGCTCGACCTGGCCCACCGACAGCTCTTGGCGGTCACCCGCACCGCCGACGTCGACCACGCGGCGGCCCAGCGACTGGCCGAACTGGTGACCGGGGTCGTCCGGCAGGTCGTGGCGACGACCACCCCGGACGGCGGCCGGGCGGGCGCGGGCGACCGGACGCTGGTGGCACGGGCCCGCGGCGTGATCGGCGACGCCCACCCCGCCGCGTCCGGCCTGGTTCCGCTCGCCGCCCTGCTGGGCGTCTCGCCGTACCGGCTGAGCCGGGCCTTCACCCGCGAACTGGGGGTGTCGCTGACCCGCTACCGCAACCGGGTCCGCGTGGCCCACGCCCTGGACCGGATCGAGGAAGGCGAACCCAGCCTCGCCGTCCTCGCCTCCGACCTGGGCTTCGCCGACCAGGCCCACCTGAGCCGAACCGTGCGCGAGCACTCGGGGCACACCCCGACCGCGCTGCGCGACCTGCTCGCCCGAGGCCGAGGCCGCGGTGGGCGGTGCGGCCTCACCCGTCCGCGGTGGTGAGGCGGCGCAGCCGGTGCCTGAGGTGCTGCTGCTCGGCGAGGTTGACGGTGGTGGCGATGGCACGTCGATAGGCCTTCGCCGCGTCGTCGGTCCTGCCTGCCTGCTCCAGGAGGTGCGCGCGGACGGCGTCGAGCCTGGGGAGGCGGGGGTGTTCGGCCTCCAGCGCGTCCAGGTGGGCGAGGGCGACGTCGTGCCCGCTGACCATGGCCTGGGCGACGACGCGGTTGAGGGTGATCGTCGGGTTGGCGTGGCCGGTCACGAGTTCGAGGAGCCGGTAGAGCGCGAGGATCTCGTCCCAGTCCGTCGCCGCTGTGTCGGGGGCTTCGGCGTGCAGGGCCGCGATGCAGGCCTGGAGCAGGTACGGGCCGGGTCGGGCACCGGGTGCGGCTCGTTCGACCAGCGCGACTCCCTCGTCGATCAACTCCCGGTCCCAGAGCGCCCGGTCCTGCTCGTCGAGCGGTTTGAGGAGCCCGTCCGGTCCGACGCGGGCCGGGTGGCGGG
>DATMCA010000876.1:0-2014 GCA_035559015.1 Umezawaea sp.
ATCTCGGCGGACATGTGCCCGAGCAGCGCCATTAATGCCTGCAACGACACGCCGGCGTTGACCAGGGCGGTGGCGTAGGTGTGGCGCAGCTGGTGCGGGGTGATGTGGTCGAGCCCGGCGGTCTCGGCGGCTCGGTCGAGTTCGGCGCGGACCGCGTGCTGCGACAGCCGCCGGCCGTGGTGGGTGAACAGGAACTGGGCCGGCCGCCGGTAGCGGGGGTGGGGCATCGGCCGCCCGTGGCAGCGGATCTTCGTGATGTGGTCGATCAGCGCGAGGATCTCGGCGTCGATCGGGACCATCCGCTCGGTTTCCAGCTTGCCGAGCGGGACTTTCAGCCAGCTGCCGTGGCCGGGTAGTTCGTGAACGCAGTCCAGCTCGAGGTCGAGCAGCTCTCCGATGCGCAGTCCGCAGCAGCGTTGCAGCCGCAGCGCGGCCGCGGCCAGCTCGTTGCCGGGGTGTTCGACCAGCGCTTGGGTGAGCCTGCGGTCGACGTCGACGGGCAGGTAACGGGGCAGCACCTGCGGGAGTTTGGGGATGTCGTCGCGGAAGACCAGCCTGCGCGGGGGTGCGTCCGGCCAGCCCCATTCGGTGATGTCGGTCAAGAAGGTCGTCAGCGCGAGCACCCGTCGGGAGCGGTCGGCGACGGTGATGAGCTCGTCGTTCTTGAAGTTCACCGCCTCGACCAGCGAGGTCAGGTAGGGCTCGATATGCCTGCGGCGATCGAGGTGGGCGATCGAGTCCAGGTCGGGGTCGACGTGGGCGAGGAACACCCCGAAGTGCTTGAGCCGGGTCGCGATCCCCGAGACCGTCTTGGCCTGGCAGGTCGCCCGCTTGCGGTCCAGGTAGGCGATCATCGACTCGCGGATGGGCGGACGCACCTCGGCCAGTCGTTCGGCGAACGGGACCGGCCCGCCCGAGCGGGGCAGCTGATCGACGATCCCGAGGTGGAACAGCACCCGCTGGGTGTTGCTGACCGCCGCCAGGTAGTGCTTGTGGGCGGTACCAGTGCGCTCGCGGCGGTCGTGACAAGCCCCGGTGAACGCGTCCAGGTCGGCGATGGTGAGCTGGTCCAGGCGCCGTCCGGTCTGGATGAGCAGCCGGGCCGGGACCTGCGAGCCGGTGGCGAAGCGGACCCGCTCGGTGAACCCCAGCTCCGCGGCCGTGGCCATGAACCGGTCGAGATCCGGGCCCAGCGGGGAGTCCTTGATCTCTCGCCAGATGCTGGAGAGTTTGCGTTCCAGCAGGTAGTCATAGCCGGGTTGGAGCACCCGGTGCAGCATCAGAAACGTGATGATCGGCCGGGTGGCCGATCCGGCGGACAACCTGGCCGTCAGCGGCTGCTCGGTCCAGCGCTGCGGGTCTGGCCAGCGCCGGAAGAACACGCGAGCCGCCTGCCAGTAGGCGGTGTTGCCGCGGCCGCTGCGGGCCAGGTGGTCCAGGTAGGCAACGTGAAGGTCAGCGCTGGGCGCGGATGCGGTCACGGGCGGCATCGAACTCGGCTTTCACGTGGGCGGGAGCCAGATGGATGTAGCGGGCGGTGGTGTCGATGTGGGCATGGCCCAGCAGCGCCTGCATCACCGCCAGGTCGACCCCGGCCTCGGCCAGGGCGGTGCCGAAGGTGTGCCGCAGCGCGTGCGGGTGCCCGCCGACGATCCCGGTCAGCCCACGGTGATAGCGGAAGATCGTGCGCAGCCCGGCCGCGGTCAGCGGCTGGCCCCGGTTGGGTCCCTTGGCCACCAGGAACAGTCGGCTGCTGGCCGATTCGGGCCGCTCGACCAGCAGGTAGACCTGGATCACCGAGGCGAGGTCGGCATCGAGCGGGACGCGCCGTTCCCGCTGGCCCTTGCCGAGCACCTTCAGCCACCGGCCGCCAACGTCGGCGTCGGCGACGTCGAGGTCCAGCACCTCCGCCGAGCGCAGCCCGCAGTACAACATCAACCCCGCAATCGCGCGGTCCCGCCAGGTGCGGAAGCTGGCCAGCAGCTCGGCCGCGTCCGCCTGGGACAACGCCGTC
>DATMCA010000877.1:0-6582 GCA_035559015.1 Umezawaea sp.
CGACCACCACCACGACGACGACCACCACCACGCCCCCGCAGGCTCCAACCACGACGACGACCACGGTCCCGCCGTACACCCCGGAGCCGACGACGCCGTCCGAGGAAGCAACGGTCCCGGCCCCGACGCCGACCACGCCTCCTCCGACGACGACCACCCCGCCACCGACCACCACGACACCGCCACCCACCACCGAAGCGCCGACCACGCCACCGTGCCAACCACGGCCGCCGTGGTGGCCGCCTCTGCTGGGTGACCTGCTTCCGGGCTACTGCCCGACCCCTCCGTAGTCAGTTGATCACGCATCCGTAAACTGCCCCGGTGCTGCCAGCCGTACGCCGGGCCTTGAGCCGACTGCCGGAACCCGTCCGCTTCCTCCTGAACAAGCACCGCGAGCTGATCAGGTTCGCGGTGGTGGGTGGGACGACGTTCCTGGTGGACAACGGCGTCTGGTACGCCTTGAAGCTCACCGTGCTCCAGGAGAAGGTCGTCACGGCCAAGGCCATCGGCATCCTGGTGGCCGTCATCGCCAGCTACGTGCTCAGCCGCGAGTGGTCCTTCCACACCCGCGGGGGTCGCGAACGTCACCACGAGGCGGCGCTGTTCTTCTTGGTGAGCGGCGCCTCCGTCGGCCTCAACCTCCTCCCGCTCTGGATCTCCAGGCACTTCCTGGGCCTCCAGCACCCGGCGGTTTCGCTGGTCACGGAGGAGGTGGCGGACTTCGTCAGCGGCTCCATCATCGGCATGCTGGTCGCGACCGCCTTCAAGTTCTGGGCCATGAAGAAGTGGGTCTTCCCCCAGGCCGACGCCCGCCCCGATGTCGTCCGCGCAACCGGCCGACTGCGCGTAGTCACCGAAACCGAAGACCGCGAGGTCGCCTGACCTGCGCGTTAACCCGATCTCCGTACACTGCTTGGGTGTCCGTAGTCGAAAACATGGTTCTCCGGTTCCCCGAACCGTTCCGCTCGCTGGCCTTGAAGCACCGCGAACTGCTCAAGTTTGCCGTGGTCGGCGGCACCTGCTTCGTCATCGACACGGCCATCTTCATCGGCCTGAAGACGACCATCCTGGTGGACAAGCCGGTAACAGCGAAGATCATCGCGACCCTGGTGGCCACGATCGTCTCCTACGTGCTGAACCGCGAATGGTCCTTCAGAACCCGCGGCGGCCGAGAACGCCACCACGAGGCCCTGCTGTTCTTCTTGATCAACGGCGTGGGCATCGCCCTGAACTCACTGCCCTTGTACGTCTCCAGGTACCTGTTCGACCTGCAAGAGCCACACGTGAGTAGGCTCGCAGAAGAAATCGCCGACTTCACCAGCGCACAAATCATCGGCACCCTGGTAGCCATGGCCTTCCGCTGGTACGGCTACAAAAAATGGGTCTTCCCAGAAGCAGACGCCCGCCCAAGAAAGGGCCAGGGAGCGCCTGAGGAAATCTCCGACGACATCGAAGGCCTAGGCCACAGCTAGCACTGGTGTCCACAACGGAACCAGCCGCACAACGGGCGACACAACCACACTGCCAGCCCAACAGGCGCCCCACAACAGCACCGCCAGGCCCACCAGGCACCTCACGATGGCACCGCCAGCCACAACAGGCGCCTCACAACGACACCGCCAGCCTGACCGGGCCCTAAAGCGTGTCCGATTTTACTTGGGGGATTTGCCCCTTAAAATTGCGGATCGGGCAGGGCTTTCGGGCACTGCCTTTTAGCCCGATCAAGGGGCAAATCTAGGGGCCCCAAGTCAAATCGGACACATCCCCACCAAAAGCCCCATCACCCTCCTGGGCCCGCTGGTACTCACAACCCAGCCCTACCGAGGCGAATGATCCGACCTCCAAGCAACCCCCACCACATCCTGAGCCTTGGGCACAGGCAAGAACACCGAAAACGTAGCCGGCCGAGCAGTGGACAACTCCAACCTTCCCCCATCCGCATCCACCAACGCCCGAGCCAACGACAACCCAATCCCCGTAGACCCGCCCCCGGAAACCCCCCTCTCAAAAATATGGGACGCCAACTCATCCGGCACCCCAGCCCCTCCATCACTCACCTCAACCACAATCGCCGTCTCATCACTACGGGCGGACAACACAACCGGCCCCTCCCCATGCCGCAGAGCGTTGTCCAACAACACCCCGATCGCCTCCCTCAACCTCCCAGGAGTAGCCCGAGCCAACATCCCCTCAGGCACCCGAACCTTCAACGCCCGCCCTTCCCCCCTCAACGGCTCCCGCCACTCCTCCGCGATAGCCGACAACTCAGCCCGCAGATCCAACGGTTCGGCATCCACCGACCGAGCCGCCCGAGCAGCGGCCAACAACTCGTCCAACACCTCAGCCAACCGCTCCGCCTGCTCCAAAGCCGCGCCCGCCTCGGCAGCCGTCTCCGGCTCCTCGTGATCGGCCAACGCTTCCAACCTCAACTGCAACGCCGTCAACCGCGACCGGAGCTGGTGGGACACGTCACCGACCAACTCCCTCTCCCGCTGCACCAACAGCGCCAACGCCCCGGCCGACGTGTCCAGCGCCTCCGACACCAGGTCCAGCTCGGCCACCCCGTGCCGCCGGTCGTCGTTCCGAAAATCCCCGGCCCCCAACCGGGCGGCCCGAGCGGCCACGTGCCCCAACGGCTGCGACAGCTTCCGGGCCGTGACCGTCGCCACCACCGTCCCCGTGGCCACGGACAGCACCAGCAGCAGCACGACCGACACGGCCACCTGCGCCTGCTGGGTCCGCATCGGCCCGGACGGCATCTCCAACCGCACGATCCCCCCTTGGGCGATCGGCACCTCCTCCGACAGGACGTCCACGCCGAGGTCCGGCCCGATCTCCTGTTCGCCCGAGGTGGACCGGACGAACAGGTGGGCCCCCTGGGGGATCGCCACCTGCACCGTGTCCAACGAGATCGGCGTCCCGGCGGCGATCTGGTCGTCCAGGGCCGCGGCGATCCGCCGCGCGGAAGCGGCCAGGTCCGAGTGGGCCCCGTCGTCGACGAGCTGCAGAGCCGACCACCCCAGCGGAATGCCCAGGACGAACCCCGTGACGGCGACCGCGAGCATGATCGCCCGCATGATCCGGGTGCGCACTAGTCCGCGTTGAACCGGAAGCCGACACCGCGGACCGTGGCGATGCGCTTCTCGACCGACTTCAACGTCCCGTCGCCGAGCTTCCGGCGCAGCCACGACATGTGCATGTCCAACGTCTTGCTGCCCTTGAGCTCCGGGTCGTTCCACACCTCGGACAGGATCTCGTCGCGGTTCACCACCTGCCCGGACCGCTGCATCAGCACCCGCAGCAGCTCGAACTCCTTGTTCGCCAACTGCACCTCCCGCCCGTCCACGGTCACCCGCCGCGCGGCCAGGTCCATCCGCACGCCGTTGACCTCCAACGTCCCGGGGGCGCGTCGCCGCAGCAGGGCCCGGATGCGGGCCATCAGCTCGGCCAGCCGGAACGGCTTGGCGACGTAGTCGTCCGCCCCGGCGTCCAGTCCGACGACGAAGTCCACCTCGTCCGACCGGGCCGTCAGCATCAGGACGGGCACGCCGCGCCCGCCGGACCGGAGTCTTCGGCACACCTCCAGCCCGTCCATCCCCGGCAGCCCGAGGTCGAGCACCAACAGGTCGATGCCCCCGGCGACGGCCAACTCCAACGCGCTCGGCCCGTCGCTCACGACGTGCACGGCGTACCCCTCGCGCTGAAGCGCTCGGGACAGTGGATCGGCGATCGCCGGGTCATCCTCGGCCAACAAGACCACGCTCACGAAACCCACCCTAGGCCTGGCACGATGCGCCGTGTGGAGACCTACGAGAGTGATCTTGATCTT
Organism: Umezawaea sp.; assembly: GCA_035559015.1. Classification (GTDB taxonomy): domain Bacteria; phylum Actinomycetota; class Actinomycetes; order Mycobacteriales; family Pseudonocardiaceae; genus Umezawaea. Next base: position 3,830 of record DATMCA010000877.1, read on the forward strand.
GCCCGGCTGCTGGCCGACGCGGCCGACGTGATCACGACGTCCCGATTCCGCGCGCTGGACCTCGTCGTGGACCGCAAACCCGACCGCACACCGGTCACGGACGCCGACACGGCCGTCGAGGACGCCGTGCGCGCGCTGCTGGCCGAACACCGGCCGGACGACGCCGTCGCGGGTGAGGAACGCGGTGGCGAGGTCGGCGCGGGACGCACGTGGGTGCTCGACCCGATCGACGGCACGAAGAACTTCCTCCGAGGTGTACCCGCCTGGGCGACGCTGATCGCGCTCGTGGTCGACGGCACGCCGGTCGTCGGCATGATCAGCGCCCCCGCGCTGGGTCGTCGCTGGTGGGCGGGGTCAGGCTCGGGCGCGTACTCGTCGGACACGTTCGGCGTGCGGCGGCTCTCGGTGTCCCGCGTGGCCGCGCTCGAAGACGCCTACCTGACCACGACGCACTTCGGGTCGTGGGCGAAGCACCACTCGCAGGACGCCTACCTCGCGCTCATGGACGCCACCTGGGAGAACCGGGCGTTCGGCGACTTCTGGTCGCACTGCCTGGTCGCCGAGGGCGCGATGGACATCGCCGCCGAGGCGGTCGTGAACCCGTGGGACGTCGCCGCCGCGCAGGTCCTGGTCACCGAGGCCGGTGGCCGGTTCAGCGACCTGAAGGGCGTCGAGCGGTACGACCAGGGCAGCGCGCTCTCCACGAACGGGCTGCTGCACGACGCGGCCCTGGGTGTTCTCCGGACCTCAGGGTGACTGGGGGCTGAGCACGCCGACCGCGCCGCGCGCGACCTGCGCCCAGACGAGCCTGCCGAACAGGTAGTGGCAGGCCACGTCCTCGCTGCTGAACCGCGCCCAGTCGTACCGGTTGCCCTGCTCCCGCCAGAACACCTCCCAGCCGTCGCCCTCGTGGGTGAGGCACCAGGTGTTGTCGGCCTCGGACCCGATCGACACGACCTCGTCGGGCACGCCGACGGAACGCAGCCAGCCCGCGAGCGCCTCGGTGTTCATGTCAGCTCCATCAGGTAGCCCAGCGCGACGAGGTCGGCGACCGGGTAGGTCGTGCGGTAGCGGGTGCCGCCGCCGGGCTGGCCGAACCAGCCGACGGAGATCGTGCGCCACACCGGCAACTGCCGGGTGATGACGTAGCGGCGGTAGCCGGCGGTGAGGTCGGTCGGCGGCAGCGACCGCCCGGCGAACCTGGTGCCCGCCGCGGCCAGCACCCGGCCCTCCGGGGTGCCGAAGCGGTCGACCTCGGTCCCGGCGGGCAGCACGTCCGGCCTGCCCGCCTCGTAACCGCCCTCGGGGAACTCCGCGGCGGGCGGCCAGGCGTGCTCCAACGGGTCGGCGGTGCGCACGAACCTGGCGTCCCACTCCCGTTCGTGCAGGCCGGCCTGGGGGTCGTAGCCGTCGGTCAGGTTCAGCACCATCGGGTGATCCGGCCCCAGTGCCGGCGGCGTGCGGTGCGGCTGGGCGTGCACCGCGCTGACGAGGTCGGCGTGCGGGTGGTCCTGCGGCGCGAAGCGCAGGCCGTTCACGTGGTCGACCTCGGTCGCGGTCGGCTCGACCTGCCTGCTCGGCTTGGCACTGGGCTGCGGGGTCGTGCCGCCGGGGAAGGCGCGGAAGAAGAAGATCCCGGCCAGGGCGGTGGACGTGTCCTCCGGCTTCTTCGCCTCCTTGCCCGTGGCGGCGGGCGCGGGCGACTGCTGCGACGGTTGAGCGGAGGTGGCCTTCTGCTCGGAGCGCTGCTGGGCGGCCTGCTCGGTGGTCCGCTGCTGGCCGGGGTCCGTCGACCGCTGGCCCGCCGCCGGGTCCCCGAGCCGCTGCGAGACCCCCTGGTCCGCGCGCTGCACGCCACCCACCACCGCACCACCCGCGGCCGGGGCGGCGGGAGCAACGGGTGCGGCAGGCGTCGCCGGGGCCGCGGTTCCGAAACCGGGGGCCTGGGTCGGGGCCTGCGCACCCGGTGCGGGCGCCTGCGGCTGGGCCGGGGCCTGCGGCTGGGCGCCGAGTTCGGCGGGCAGCAGCGGCCGCTCGATCAGGGCGGCGGCCGACTGCACGACCGTGCCGTCGGTGGTGTTCACCAGCGGCTGGACCTCCAGCGGCACCTGCGCCGGCGCGGCGGCGGGCGCCGGCTGGGCGGGGCCGAGGTCGATCGCCGGGGTGATCGCCGTGGGCGGCACGCCCGGCGCTGCGATCGGGGGCGTGGCGAGCGGGGGCGTGGCGAGCGGGGGCGCGACGCCACCGACCACCTCCAGCGCGGGCGCGGTGACGGCCGGGGCGACCGTCGACACCGCCTGCTCGACCGGTGCGACCACGGCGGGCAGGGTGCCGGACACCGTGTCCACCACGGGCGCCACCACGGCGGGCACGACGTCGGCGACCACCGGCACGGCACCGGCCACCACCGGAACGGCCCCGGTCACGACGTCCGCCACCGGTGCGACCACCGCGGGCACCACGTCGAGGACCGGCGCGACCACCGCGGGCACGACACCGGTGACCGGCGCGGCCAGGGCTCCGACGGTCCGGTCGACCACGCCGCCGACGGTGTCGAGCAGCCCGCCACCGTGCGTGCCGGGGTTGGCGTTGACCGGCGGGCTGGTCGCGCCGACGTCGACGCCGCTGTCCAGCCGCACCGACGTGGCCAGGGTGTTCGCCAGGTTCGCGACGTTCGCCGTCGCGCCCGCGATGGCGGTGTCCAGCCCGAGCAGCGCGGTCGGGTGCCCGGCCGCGGCGGCGGACTGGGCGGC
>DATMCA010000878.1:0-5037 GCA_035559015.1 Umezawaea sp.
CGTCACCACGTCGTACCGGTGGGCGAGGAACACCTCCAGCAGCGCTTTGAGCCCGAGCGTCTGCGGTTGGCCGTCGACCAGCACCAGGTTGTTGATGCCGAACGACTGCTCCATCGGCGTCAACCGGTAGAGGTCGGCCAGCAGCGCCTGCGGGTTCACGCCGACCTTGCACTCGACGACCAGCCGGATGCCGTTCTCGCGGTCGGTGAGGTCCTTGACGTCCGCGATGCCGGACAGCCGCTTGGACTTGTTCACCTCGTCGGTGATCTTCTCGATGATCCGCTCGGACCCGACGCCGTACGGCAGCTCGGTGACCGTGATCGCCTGCCGCCCGCGACTGCCCTCCAGCGGCCCGATCTCGACCTTCGCCCGCATCCGGACGACCCCGCGCCCGGTCTCGTACGCCTTGCGCACCTCGTCCAGCCCCAGCAGTGCGCCACCGGTCGGCAGGTCCGGGCCCGGCACGAACTCCATCAGCTTGTCGAGCGTCGCGGTCGGGTGCGTGATCAGCCACCGCGCCGCCGCCACGACCTCGCCCAGGTTGTGCGGGATCATGTTCGTCGCCATGCCGACCGCGATCCCCGACGTGCCGTTGACCAGCAGGTTCGGGAACGCCGCGGGCAACACCGACGGCTCCTGCAACGACCCGTCGTAGTTGGGCCGGAAGTCGATCGTGTCCTCGCCCAGCTCACCGACGAGCAACATCGCCGCCTGCGACATGCGGGCTTCGGTGTACCTCGACGCGGCCGGTCCGTCGTCCGGGGAGCCAAAGTTTCCGTGCCCGTCGACCAGCGGGGTGTTGAGGGAGAAGTCCTGGGCCAGGCGGACCATCGCGTCGTAGATGGCGCCGTCGCCGTGCGGGTGGTACTTGCCCATGCAGTTGTGGACGACCTGACCCTCGACGACGAACGCGTGCTCGTCGGTGCCGACCTGGATGTCGTACGTGGTGTCGCGGGTGACCGGCTCGACCGTGCGGACGCCGGTCAGCGACAGGCCGGGCAGCAGGGACGGGCGAATCGCGGTCGGGGCGGTGACGGCGCGCAGGCCCTCGGTGCGGGACCACGGGAGCAGCGCCTCGGCGAGTGCGGCGGCGTCGGCTCCGGTGACCAGGAGGCCGGGCTCGTGGGCCGTGGCGCGGATCCCGAGGTCGGCGAGGAACGGGCGGGCGGTGGCGGGGAGGACGACACCGTGCGCGGACGCGGAACCCGCGGCGTCCAGGAGGCCCGCGAGGAACGGGACCCAGGTGGTGCGGTCGGCCAGCACCTCGGCGAGGTCGGTCGCGCCGAGGCCGGGGACGGTGAGGACGTGGCGTTCGGGGTCCTCGTGCTTCTCGCGGGTGGTCTCGACGTCCGCGCCGATCGCCCAGCCGTGGGCGATGTCGATCACGGTGCTGTCCGCCGACTCGACCACCACCGCGCCGTCGACGACCCGACCCGCCGCGAGGACCAGCGCCCGCACGTACGGCAGCGCGTCCGTGCTCGGGACGGCGGCGGCCCAGCGGGCGCCGCCGTAGCCGGCGGTGAGCCTGCCCGCGAGGTCGCGGGCGGCGGTCCAGCCGGGGGTCAGGTCGTCGTCGAGCGTGCGGAAGCGCTGGCCCGGCGTGACGACCATGCTCTGGCCGGTGGCCCACGTGACGCGGACCAGCTCGGACGCCGGGTTGCGGTACGCCTCCACGACCGGGACCGCCGCACCCGCCGGGTCCAGCACCTCGTCGCCGACCTCGATGGTCTCGATCGGCCGCAGGCCGGACGGGGTCGACACGAGCGCGCCGCGGACGAAGCAGTCGCCGACCACGCGGGCGGACTTCACGTACGCGTGCGTCGGCCGGTAGCCCTGCTCGTTCATCGAGTACAGGATGCGGCGGTGCACCGGCTTGAGGCCGTCCCGCGCGTCCGGCAGGGCGCGCGAGTGGATGACCGAGTACGCGTACTCCAGGTAGGAGTCCTCGATCTCGGACTTGAGCGGGTTGTCGACCACGTTCGCGCCCGCCTGGTCGAAGGCGGAGGGGTCGACCTTGGTCGTCGGGCCTTTGCGGCGTGCCATGACTGAGGGCTCTCTCTACGGGTGCGTGGTGGTCAGAGGTCGATCGCGGACTGGTCGACGCGCGAGGACGACTCCACGAGCCACGCGCGGCGCGGCTCGACCTTCTCGCCCATGAGCAGTTCCAGTGCCGACTCGGCCGCTTCGGCGTCGTCGATGGTGATGCGGCGGACGGAACGGGTGGCCGGGTTCATCGTGGTGTCCCACAACTCGTCCGCGTCCATCTCGCCGAGGCCCTTGAACCGGGGCACGGGGGTGACGATCTGCTTGCCCTGCTTCTCCAGCCGGGCGACCGTCTGCTCCATCTCGCGCTGGGTGAAGGTGAACCTGGTCTCCGGGTTGCGGCCCTTCGTCACGACCTTGTGCAGCGGCGGCATCGCCGCGTACAGCCGCCCGTCCTCGATGACGGGGCGCATGTACTTGGCGAACAGGGTGATCAGCAGCGTCCGGATGTGCGATCCGTCGACGTCCGCGTCCGCCATCAGGATCACCCGGCCGTACCGCATGGCGGCCAGGTCGAACGTGCGGCCGGTGCCCGCGCCGAGCACCTGGACGATCGAGGCGATCTCGGCGTTGCGCAGCGTGTCGCCCAGGCTCGCCTTCTGCACGTTGAGGATCTTGCCGCGCAGCGGCAGCAGCGCCTGGTACTCCGAGACCCGCGCCATGCGCGCGCTGTTGTGCACGAACACGCCGGTCTCCAGCGCGAAGTTGTGGTGGTGCTCGACGGTGAGGTCGTACACGTCCTCGACCTCCTCCAGCACCTCCACCGACTGGACCTGGTGGTTGACCGGGGCGCGGCCGTCGCCCGGCGCGTCGAGGGTGCCGGACAGCGACGGGTGGGAGTCGAGGCGGGGCAGCGCCCACACCTCGGTGTCGTTCATCCACACCGGCCGAGTGCCGTCCACAATGGACGAAGACCGGTACAGCGGCATCAGCGACTGGCCGATGACGAGCTCGTCGGCGCGGCGGTACGACCCGTCGCGCAGCCTGAACAGGTGGTCCGGGGTGCACCGGACGGCCTCGCCGTTGTCCAGCGTCACGCGGACCAGCGGCGCCGTGAACCGGGTCAGCCTCGGCTCCAGCAGCGGGGCCACGACGACGTGGCCCTCCTCGTCCGTCGCGTAGCCGTAGTGGGTGATGCCGAACGCCCAGTCCGCGACGAGGTCGGCGAACGACCTCGGGCGGCCGAACGCCATCGCGACCATCGTGTCGCCGGTGAAGCAGCCGAGCGCGCTGTCGCCCTCCACCAGGAACAGCTCGCTGCGGGACACGCCCGTCGCGCGGCAGTCGACCAGCTTCGGCGGCATCGACGCGCCTTCGAGGGCGGTCTTGCGGCGGGCGGCGTCCTTCTGCTGCTTCTGGGTCAGCCGGACGCGCGAGGCGTCGACGACCTTCTGCAGCACGACCTTGGCCTCGACCTTGGTCTTCCGGTCCTCGGTCCACGCCTTGAGGTACTTCTCGACGACGGCCTGGATGACCTTGACGATGCCCGCGGTGGACAGCTCGTCCTTCGTCTGCGAGGTGAACTGCGGCTCGGGGATGCGGACGTGGATGACGGCGGTCATGCCCTCCAGGACGTCGTCCAGGGTCGGCATGTCCTCCTTCGGCTTGAGCAGGCCGCGGGTCTTGGAGATGGCGTCGTGCAGGGCTTTCACCACCGCGCGGTCGAAGCCGCGGCGGTGGGTGCCGCCGTGCACGTTGCGGATCGTGTTGGTGAAGCACTCCACCGAGCGCTCGTACCCGGTGCCCCAGCGGAGCGCGACCTCGACCTCGACCTGGCGCTCCACTTTGGACCGCATGACGCCGTTCTGGTCGGCCGCGTTCTCCTGGTAGGTGCCCGCGCCGTTGATCAGCAGCGTGCCGGACACGGCCTTGTCGCCCGCCGGGGCCAGGAAGTCGACCATGTCGGCCAGGCCGTTGGGGTAGTGGAACGTCTCCTCGCCGATCGAGTCCTCGATCGCGGTGCGCAGGACGTACGTCACGCCGGGCACCAGGAACGCGGTGTTGCGCAGCTTCGCGCGGACGCCCTCGACGTCGAGCGACGAGCCGTTCTCGAAGTACCGGGAGTCGTACCAGTAGCGGATGGAGGTGCCGGTCGACTCGCCGCGCTTCATCTTCCCGGTGATCTGCAACCCGGACTGGCGGGTGAACGTCGCCTTCGGACCGGGACCGTCGAACACCACGGGAACGCCGTGCGCGAACGACATCTGGTGGACCTTGCCGTCGCGCTTCACCGTCACGTCGAACCGGTGCGACAGGGCGTTCACCGCCGACGCGCCGACGCCGTGCAGGCCGCCGGAGGTCTTGTAGCCGGAGCCGCCGAACTTGCCGCCCGCGTGGAGCCTGGTCAGCACCAGCTCGACACCGGACAGACCGGACTTCGCGTGCACCCCGGTGGGGATGCCGCGGCCGTCGTCGTCCACCTGGACGCTGCCGTCGGCGTGCAGGGTCACGACGACCCGCGAGGCGTGGCCCGCGATGCCCTCGTCGGTCGAGTTGTCGACCACCTCGGTGAAGAGGTGGTTGATGCCGCGGCTGTCGGTCGACCCGATGTACATGCCGGGTCGTTTGCGGACCGCTTCCAGACCCTCCAGGTGTGTCAGGTCATCGGCCCCGTAGAGGGTCTCGGCAGTCACAGGGTCAATCTCCCGGTCGTGGATTGCGGACGCGCTTGCGATGGGCGGTACTGGGAGACTATCCGGACGGTCCGACACTTTTCCGAACCACCACGGCACAAGCCCCCTTATGCGGGCCGTACTCCCTGGCTAGGGTCTGGGTTCATGACCTTGTTCCTCCCCGTCGTGGGAGCCGCGACCGGGGCGTTGGCCGTGGTCCCGCAGGTCGAGGCGAACCGCTCGACGCCGGATTCCAGGTCCGTGCCGCCGCCGGCCGCCACACCGGGGAAGAGGGAACGCGGCCCGACTGGGATACCCGTCCCGGCGGACACGTCCCGGTTCACACCGCCATCGCTCCGCCGCACGACCACGGCGTGCAGCC
>DATMCA010000879.1:0-9109 GCA_035559015.1 Umezawaea sp.
ACACCCCGCCGCTAATATCCCCTGGTCAGGCGACTCCCACGCGAGGCCGCGCCGGTAGGTCGGGTCACCATTTTTCGAGTTGGGCAGGGACGAAGTCTCTGCCCAACTCGAAAAATCGGGGTACGAACTGCCGACTACAGGCGGCCGAGCCCGGAGTCTGCGAAGCAGCGACCATCCTATACAGGGGGTTCGATGCGAGCTGGGATCGTGCTGCCGTTCTTCGACGCTTCCGACGTCGCCGAGTCGGCCGTGCTGGCCGAGGCGCACGGGTGGGACGGGGTGTTCCTCGCCGAAGCCGTGTGGGGTGTGGACGCGTGGGTCTCGTTGACCGCCGCGGCCATGTGCACCAAGCGGATTCGGCTCGGCACGATGCTCACCCCGTTGGCGCGCTTCAAACCGTGGGACGTGGCGTCCAAGGTCGGCACGCTCGACCGGCTGTCCGGCGGCCGGGTGCAGCTCGCCGTCGGTCTCGGCGCGCTGCACCCCGGCTGGACGGCGTTCGAGCCGGACACCGGCCGCGCGGAACGGGCGCTGCTGCTCGACGAGGGCCTGGCCGTCTACGACGGGCTCATGCACGGGCAGCCGTTCTCCTTCGACGGGCGGCGCTACACCGTGCGGGAGACCGACTTCTTCCCGCCGCCGCCGACCGTGCAGCGTCCACGGGTGCCGGTGTGGGTGGTCGGCGCGCACCCCGGCCGCAGGTCGCTGAGCCGGGCCGTGCGCTGGGACGGCCTGGTCCCGAACGTGCTCGGCGCGGCGGGCGCGCGCGGACCGGCCTCGCCCGCCGAACTGGCCGAGGTCGTCGCCGCGGCACGGGAACTCCGCTCCGCCCTCGGCCTGCCGTGGGAGGGCTTCGACGTCGTCGCCGAAGGGGTGACGGAGCCGGGCGACCCGGTGCGGGAGTGGGAGGACGCGGGCGCCACCTGGTGGGTCGAGTCCAATTGGGACACCACGCCCGAGGCCGTTCGGCAGCGCATCACCGCCGGGCCACCGTCGTGATCGCGCTGCCCGGTCCCGTCGGCTTCGTCCTCGGTGGCGGTGGCAGCCTTGGCGCGGGCCAGGTGGGCATGCTGAAGGCGTTGGCGGAGCACGACATCACGCCCGACCTCGTCGTCGGCACGTCGGTCGGCTCGGTCAACGGCTCCCTGCTCGCCCTCGACCCCGACAAGGCCCCCGAGCGGCTCGCGCTGATCTGGGAGCACATGACCCGCCCGCGCGTGTTCCCCGGCGGCCCGCTCGCCCAGCTGCGGACGTTGCGCACCCACAAGAAGTTCCTGTTCCACAACACCGGTCTCGCCACCGTGGTCGAGCAGGGGTTGGGCGGTGTCGACGACTTCGCGGACCTCCGCCTGCCGTTCGGCGCCGTCGCGGTCGACTCGATGACCGGCAGGCCGGTGCTCATCCGCACCGGCGAGCTCGTCCCGGCCATCCTGGCCAGCAGCGCGATCCCCGGCGTCTACCCGCCGGTGCACCTGGGCGGCCGGGTCCTCTACGACGGCGGCGTCCTGGCCAACGTGCCGATCCGCCAGGCGCTGGAGATGGGTGCGAAGTCGTTGGTGGTGCTGGACTGCGCCTTCCCCGGCCACCTGCCGACCGTGCCGGAGACCCTCGCCGAGACGCTGCTGTTCTGGGCCACCCTGAGCATGCGCAACCAGGCCGTCCTGGAGGTCGAACTGGCGTCCGCGGACGTCCCGGTCCTCTACCTGCCGGGCCCACCGGTCCAGCCCGTGACACCGCTCGACTTCAGCCACACGGCCGAGCTGATCGCCAGCTCGTACACCGCGTCGACCGCGTTCCTGGACACCGTGGTGGTGGACGGGCCGGGCCTCTACGGCGATCCGGGTGGGCCGCCGGTGGAGACGATCTAGAGCCGCTCCGCTCGGGCGATCTCGCGGCACTGCCGGCGCGAGTGCGGTGAACCCACCGACTACCGGTTGGTAGCTTCAACCGACATACTGGTCGGTATGACAGCGATGAGCGTGGCGAACTGGGGTGGGACCAGCCGTTATGCCGATTTGGGCGGCCAGGTGCACTACGTCGACTTCGGCGGTCCGGAGGATCCGGACGCGCCGACCGTGGTCTTGGTGCACGGGCTCGGCGGGTCGCACCTCAACTGGTGCCTGCTCGCGCCCCGGCTGGTCGAGCACGCGCACGTCGTGGCCGTCGACCTGGCCGGTTTCGGCCTGACCCACCCCGAGGGGCGGCGGACGACGGTCGCGGCGAACGCGCGGCTGCTGGACCGGTTCCTGCGCGAGGTCGTAGGGAAGCCGGTCGTGCTGGTCGGCAACTCGATGGGCGGGATGATCTCGATCCTGCAGACCGCGGCCAACCCGGACACGGTGACCGCGCTGGCGCTGGTCGACCCGGCCCTGCCGCTGGTCCTCGGCGTGCGGCCGGACCCGCTGGTGATGTCGACGTTCTTCCTCTACGCCCTGCCGGGCCTAGGGGAGCGGGTGCTGGCGAAGGCGCGGTCCGGCCAGACGCCGCGCCAGCAGGTGAAGCAGGTGATGAACCTGGTGTGCGCCGACTCGAACGTCGTGCCCGAGGAGTTGATCCTCGCGTCCATGAACCTCATCGAGCAGCGCGCCGAGGTGCCCGGCCTGGACGGGGCGTTCCTCGCGGCGGCCAAGTCGATCGTCGTCGTCAACGCCCGCCGCGGTGCCTACTGGCGGGCGATGAGGAACATCAAGGTGCCGGTGTTCCTGATGACCGGCGACAAGGACCGGCTGGTCCCCGTCGGATCGGCGCGGGCGACCGCCGCGCGCAACCCGGGCTGGCGGTTCGACGTGTTCGAGGGCATCGGGCACGTGCCGCAGATCGAGGTCCCGGACGTCGTCGCGGAACGGCTGCTCGACTGGCTCGGCTCACGCTGACCGCAGCAGCCGCACGAGCTTGGTGAGCGGCACCCGCTCCCGCCACTGCTCCGACCGGGCCGTGACGACGACCTCGCCCGGCGCCGTCGCGACCCCGGTCAGCCGCAGGCCGCCGGGCAGGTCGGGCACCGGGACCTGCCTGCGCAGCGGCAGGAACCCGGTGCGGACCCACAGTTCGCCGTCCCGCACGGACGGCACGAGCGGCACCACGCCCCACCGCAGCACGCCGTCCACGCCGATGTCGAGCCTGCCGACGTCCTGGGCGCCCAGCACCAGTTCCACGTCGACCGGCGCGGCGACCAGCGTCGGACCGGGGTTGACGTGGACGTTCGCGCAGCTCACGGCCAGTCTCCTGGCCGATCGCCCGGCCCACTCGACGTCCTCCACGACGACCCGGACGTCGTCGAACTGGCCGAGCGCCATCCCGAGCGCGCCCAGCGTGCAGTCGACGTCGGCGACCGTCATCGTCGCGTCGGCCTCACCGACGCGGACGGTCACCCGGCGGTCCGTCAGCGGCCGGGTGGCGAGCTGGAGGACCGATTGGACGAGACCGGGGATCACCCTGCCGGGGTGGCGGCGACGGCCAGCAGCTCGTCGAAGCCCGACCGGATGCCGTCGGCCAGCACCTGCACGTCGGGCACGCCGTCGAAGTCCGCGTTGATGCCGAAGGTGATCTGGTCGAGGTAGGAGAAGATGCCGATGGAGATCCGCATGGTGCTGGCGATCGGCACGTAGGGGTAGATCTCCTTCAGCGCCCGGCCGAGCATGAACAGCGGCACGCGCGGGCCGGGCACGTTCGTCGTCACGGTCTGGAGCAGCTGCTGCGGGAACCGCATCGCGGTGCGCGACCCCAGCGCGAGCAGCGTCGGCGCGGCGAAGTTGCCCGCCTTCGTCAGCACGTCCGCGCCCGCGGCCTGGCGGCTGCCCTTCAGGTCGTCCATCTGCTCGCGGATCGAGGCCAGTCGCTCCAGCGGTGCCAGGGTGCTGACCGGCAGGTTCACCAGCACCGCGCTGACCCGGTTGTCCAACCGGTCGTGCTCGTCCGCGGCGCGCATCGACACCGGCACCATGGTCCGCACGACCTGGCCTTCGACCAGTTCACCGCGCTTGGCCAGCAGTTCGCGGAACCCGTGCGTGATCGCGGTCAGGATGACGTCGTTGACCGTGCCGCCGACCGCCTTGCGGATCTTCTTGACCTCCGCGAGGTCCGCCTTCGCCCACACCCAGCGGCGGTGCGGCCCGATCGGGCCGTTCAACGAGCCCGCGGTCGACGAGGTCAGGCGCTTCGCCGTGCCGGGCAGGCTGCCGAGGACGGCGCGGCCGATGTCCAGCAGCTCCGACCCGCTGCGCAGGCTCCTGGCGAACGCCGGGATCGCGGCCAGGTGCTTGACCGGCGTCCACACGGCGTCGCGCACGCCGTCGACCACGAGGTCGAGCTGCGACGGGCTGGGCTGCGGCGTCCACTCCTTCGGCTCCGGCAGTTCCGTCTTCTCCCGCCAGTCGAGCAGGAGCTGCATCAGGTCCGTGCCCGCCACGCCATCGATCATGCAGTGGTGGACCTTGGAGATGATCGCCCAGCGCCCGTTCTCCAGGCCTTCGACGAGCCAGACCTCCCACAGCGGCTTGCTCAGGTCGAGCCGCTGGGCGAACAGCCTGCCCGCCAGGTTGCGGAGCTGGTCGTCGCCACCGGGGGAGGGCACGGCGGTGTGGCGCACGTGGTACAGGATCTGGAAGTGGTCGTCGTCGACCCAGACAGGGCGTCCGACGTGCAGCGGAAGGCTCTTCACGCGCTGCCGGTAGCGCGGCACGCTGTCCATCTTCGAGAGGAAGAGCCTGATCACGTCGCCGTAGGAGGGGGCTGGTCCCTCGAACACCAGCACCGATCCGACGTGCATCGGCACGTTCTCGTCCTCGACGAAGTAGAAGCTTGCGTCCATCGCGCTCATCCGGTCCACAGTGGAGACCGTAGGACCCCCGGTCCGCCGCAGTCCAGGACCACTGGGGTGAGAGCGCGCCCAACCGAGATGTTCTAGGGGTGGCGCAATTCACTTTCAGGAAACATCATGGATACAGACGGTAGTGGATGTACCAACGGATCGGAGGGTGGCGATGTCAGCCGTACCTTCAGACGCCTACTTCCCGCTGCCGGACGAGCCTCCTCTCCCGCTCGCCGAGGGTCAAGCCCCCAGCCTGCTGTGGTACTTGACGGAACCGACGCGAGCCGCCGTCGACATGGGGCAGTTCGCCGCCACCAGGCAGTTGTTGCGCGCCGCGCCGAGCGGTGACGGCCACCAGGTGATGGTCCTGCCCGGCCTCGGCGCCTCCGACGGGTCGACGTCCGTGCTGCGCAAATTCCTGGCGAAGCTCGGTTACGACGTCCACGGCTGGGGCCTGGGTCGCAACATCGGTCCGACCGTTCCCGCTGTTCAGGGCATCCGCGCCCAACTGCGCGAACTCGGCAGGACCGGCAAGGTCAGCATCGTCGGCTGGAGCCTGGGCGGCATCTTCGCCCGCGAGATCGCCAGGGAGCACCCGGACCTGGTCCGCCAGGTCGTCACCATGGGCAGCCCCTACGCGATGACCGACATGAAGCACACCAGGGCCAACCCGGCGTACCAGCTGCTGTCCCGCTTCTACACCGCCGGCGCCGCCCACCCACCGCCCGAGCGGACGCGTCCGGCGTTCCCGGTGCCCGCGACGTCGATCTACTCGAAGACCGACGGCATCGTCCCGTGGCAGGGGTGCATGTCCGACCCCGGTCCGCGGGCCGAGAACGTGGCGGTCTCGTGCAGCCACCTGGGGTTCGGCTACAACCCGTCGGTGATGTGGGTGGTGGCCGACCGCCTCGCCCAGCCGTACGGCTACTGGCGCCCGTTCGCGCCCCCGCCGGGGATGGCGAACATGTACCCGAAAGCCGCGTAGTCCCACCGTCGAAGCCCGCTCCGATCCGTCGGGGCGGGCTTCTTCGCCGTGGGCCTTGCCATTCAGCTAAGAGTATATTTACACTCAGGGCATGGCAGATTTAACCCCTTCTCCGGGTGAACCTCTCCTCACCGAGGAGGAGTTGCTGGCGCTCCGGTCCGTCGGCCGGGTCATCCACCGGCAGGAGGGGCACGTCTTCATCAGTCAGGGCGAGGAGACGGACTTCGCGCTGCTCATCCTCAAGGGGCACGTCAAGATCGTCGTCGGCAGGCCGCCGCGGATCGTCGCCATCCGCAAGCCCGGCGAGATCGTCGGCGAGATGGCCGCCATCCGGCAGAAACCGCGCTCCGCCAGCATCGTCGCGCTGGACGAGGTCGAGGTGCTCCACCTGCCCGCCGCGGAGTGGCTGAGGTTCCTCTACGACCACCCGCGCGCGATGCACGCCCAGCTCTTCGCCGCCGACGAGCGGCTGGAGCAGGCGACCCGCAAGATCGTCGAGTCCGACCTGGCCGTGGAGCAGCGCCTGGCCAAGGCCATCGTGGAACTGGTCGACAGCGGTGTCGGCACCCCCGGCGAGGGCGGCACGCTCCTGCGCTTCAGCCAGCAGGACCTGGCGACGCTGACCGGGGCCTCGCTCGACTCGGTCAAGAAGATCATCCGGACCTTCCGGGACGAGCGCCTGGTCGACACCGGGCGGCAGACCCTGCTGATCCGCGAGATCGCCGACCTGGCGCAGATCGCCGACGGCAACCGCACCGCTCTGCTGTGACCGCGGGGAGGTCGTCGATGAGCGCGAACCTGCTGACCCTGGTCGAGGCCGGACCCCTGATCGCGGCCGCGGCCGTCCCGTCCATCGCGTGGGCGCTGGCGTCCCTGGGCAAGACGGTGGTCCAGGAGCGGTCGCGCACCGCCCGCCTCGCCGCCGCGCTCAAGGACAGCGCGCCCGCGGAACGGGGTGAGATCCTGCGCGCCTGGGGGCAGTTGGAATCGGCGCGGCCCGCCGAGGTCGTCGACGCGGCGCCCGAGGAGGAGCGGCTCGCGTGGTTCAGGCGCCTGTTCCGGGGCGGCCGCGGGACCGAGCCGGGCAAGGACTAGACCCTTGCCCCCGCACGGCCGGACGGCCGACCTCCTGTCCCACCCCCTCATCGCCCGCCTCGTCGCGCTCGGCCTCGACCCCGGCGACTTCGTCCTGTTCGGCAGCGCGCCACTGCTGGCGCACGGCTTGCGCGCCGAGATCCGCGACCTCGACGTCGTGGCGCGCGGCGACGCCTGGCGGTACGCGTGGCAGCACGGCGTCCGGGGGGTCGGCAAGATCAGCGGTGACGAGGTCGCGCAGTTCTGGGGTGGCCGCGTCCAGTTCTCCCGCCGGTGGATCCCGCCCGCCAGGAGCGCGGACGAGTTGATCGACACCGCGGACGTCGTCGACGGGCTGCGCTTCGCCCGGCTGACCGACGTCCTCGCGTACAAGCAACTCCTGCGCAGGCCCAAGGACGTGGCGGACATCGGCGTGATCGGCCTCGCCTGACCGCACTCGCCGGCGGACCGGGCTCCGCCGTGGCCGGTGATGTAAAGCAAGCTTGACATGGTGTCAGGGCTGCTTTACATTTCGGTTCATGGCATTCGAAGAGAAACGCGCTTGGATGATGGGATTGGTGACGGTGATCGCCTACGCGGTCTACGTCGTCGTCATCCTGGGGCGGTGGGAAAGCGGCCCGCTCGTCGACGTGCCCTACGCAGCACCGGTTCTGTGGACCATCGGCGGCGCCATCCTGGTGACCATCGTGCTGCACACCGCCATCGCGACCTTCTCGCCGGACGACGCCGACGTGCAGGACCAGCGGGATCGCGAGATCACCCGGTTCGGTGAGCATTCCGGGCATTCGCTGGTCGTCGTGGGCGGAATGGGCGCCTTCGTGATGGCGCTGCTCGACGTCGACCAGTTCTGGATCGCGAACGCGCTCTACCTGGCCTTCGCGCTGTCGGCGGTGGCCGAGTGCGTGGCGAAGGTCGCGGCCTACCGGAGGGGTTTCTGGCCGTGGTGAAGGCGACTCGGGTCACGAACTCGATCAGGGCGCTGAGGTTCTCGCACGGCGAGATGACGCAGGCCGAACTGGCCGCCGCCATCGGGGTCAGCAGGCAGACGGTGATCGCCATCGAACAGGGGCGGTACTCGCCCTCGCTGGAAATGGCGTTCCAGATCGCCGAAGCGTTCGGAGTGCCACTCGACGACGTTTTCCAGTACACCAAGGAGGAGAAATCGTGAAAGCGATCGTGCAGGACGTCTACGGTTCGGCGGACGTGCTCGAATTCCGCGACATCGACAGACCGGCGGTCCGGGACGGCGAGGTGCTCCTGCGGGTGCGGGCCGCCGGGGTCGACCCCAGTGTGTGGCACATGACCAGGGGGCTGCCGTACCCGGTGCGACTGGTGTCGGGACTGCGCAAGCCGAAGGCGAAGGTGCCGGGGCTCGACGTGGCCGGGGTGGTGGAGGCCGTCGGCGCGGGCGTGACGCGCTTCGAGGTCGGCGACGAGGTGTTCGGGTCGTGCGACGGGGCGTACGCCGAGTACGCCGTGGGCCGGGAGGACCGGTTCGCGGTGAAGCCGCCGAGCCTGACGTTCGAGCAGGCCGCGGTGGTGCCGGTGTCGGCGTGCACGGCGTTGCAGGCGTTGCGCGACAGGGGCGAGGTCGCGGCGGGGCAGCGGGTGCTGGTCATCGGGGCGGGCGGTGGCATCGGGGTGTACGCGGTGCAGCTCGCGAAGGTGTTCGGCGCCGAGGTCACCGGCGTGTGCTCGACCGGCAAGGTCGACCTGGTCCGGTCGCTGGGCGCGGACCACGTCGTCGACTACACGCGGGAGGAGTTCGCGGGCGGCTTCGACCTCGTCCTCGACATCGCGGGCAACCGGCCGCTGTCCCGGCTCCGGCGGGCGCTCACGCCGAAGGGCACGCTGGTGCTCGTGGGCGGTGAGGGCGGCGGGAAGCTGTTGCAGGGCACCGACCGCCAGGTCCGGGCGTTGGCGCTGTCCCCGTTCATCGGCCAGCGGCTGCGCGGTCTGTTCGCGACGCAGCCCGCGAAGGACCTCGTGCTGCTGGCCGAACTGCTGGAAGCGGGCACCGTGAAGCCCGTGATCGACCGCACGTTCCCGCTCGGCGCGGCCCCGGACGCCGTCCGCTACCTGGAACTCGGGCACTCCACCGGGAAGTCCGTCCTCACGGTGTGAGGGCCAGGTCGCGGCACCTCCGGCTCAGCGCCTCGACCTGCGCGGTCAGCGCTCTCGTGCTGCCCCCGCCCGCGGCGATCGTCGCCAGCAGGCCG
>DATMCA010000880.1:0-2482 GCA_035559015.1 Umezawaea sp.
GGTCACCACGGTCGTCCGGCCGTCGCGGGCCTCGCGCACGCGGGCCGCGACCAGCGCTTCCGTGTGCGCGTCCACGGCGGAGGTCGGTTCCACCAGCAGCAGCACGTCGGGGTCGGCCAGCAGCGCGCGCACGAGCCGCAGCCGTTGCCGCTGACCGCCGGACAGCGTCCGCCCCTGCTCCTCCACGACGGACTCCAGCCCCTCCGGCACGGCGTCCGCGGCCACGGCCGTGCGCACGGCGGCGGTGATGGCCTCGTCGGAGAGGTCCTCCCGACCGGCGACGGCTTCCCGCAGCGCGCCCGCGAACAGGTGGGAGTCGTTGTCCGCCACCAGGATCCGGCGGCGCACCTCGTCGATCGCCATCGCCGTCAACGGCACCCCGCCCCAGGTGGCCGCCGAGTCGACGTACCGACCGAGCCGGTCCACGACCTCCACCGCGTCGGCGGGCCGAGCCGCCGCGACGGCCAGCATCCGCCCGCCCGGCACCACCAGCCCCGAGTCCGGGTCGTGCAGGTCGGCGGGCCCGTCCGGCCCCGGAACCCCCGGCCCGTCGGTGGAGACCTCCGGTTTCAGCACCAGCAGCCGCACCACCCGCCGCGCGCCGACCAGGCCGCGGATCAGGTCCTCGGAGCCCTCCATCATGAAGGACACCGGCACGATCAGCGCCGCAACGTACCCGTACACGGCGACCACCTCGCCGACCGTGATCGTCCCGGCCGCGGCCATCCGCGCGGAGAGCCACGTGACCCCCCCGATGAACAGGGACGGCAGCCCGAGCCCCAGGCCCTGGATCCAGCTCGTCACCGACCCGACCCGATATCCCTGCGCCTGCAACGCCCGCGACGCCGTCCGGTACCGGTCCGCGAACACGTCCTTGCCGCCGATCCCGCACAGCACCCGCAGCCCGGCCACGATGTCGCCCGCGCGGGCCGTCACCGCCGCCTGGTCGACGCGGTAGCCCGTCTCGGTGGCCTGCAACCGGTTCAGCAGCGGCACGAACACCCCCACCAGCAGCGGCACCCCGACCAGCACGACCGCCGCCAGCAGCGGTGACACCCGCAGCAGCAGCGTGCCGACCAGGACGAACGCGACCAACGAGCCGACACCGGGTCCGCTGATCGTCATCACCCTGGTGATCTGCTGGAGGTCCGTGCTGCCGATGTTCACCACCTCGCCCGCCGACACCCGCCGCGGCAGCGACGCCCCCAGCCGCACGACCTGCCGCAGCACGAGCTGCGTGGTCCGGTAGTTCGCGTCGATCCGGATGAACGACATCAACCGGTGCCGCAGCATCCCGCACACCGCCGTGACCGCCCCCACTCCCAGCAGCACCGACGCCCACCGCGCCACCACTCCGGCGTCGCCGCGCTGGAGCCCCTCGTCGACGGCCCGCGAGATGATCAGCGGTGGCAACGTCAGCAGCGCCATCCACGTGCTGCTGACCACGACCGCCACCGCGACCCGTCCGCGCTGGACCTTCACCAGCCACCACAGGAACCGGCCGGGGCCGCGGACGTCGGGCGTTCCCGGATCGGCGTGGGGCAGGTGGGGACGCATGATCCTCACCCTAGGTCAGCAGTCGGGCAGCCTCAGGGCGTTCGCCGCGGCCGCGAGCTTCTCCGGCGGGGCCTGCTCGCCGGGGGTGTCCGTGGCCAGCGCCTGGTTGCGCGCCACGTAGTCCCGCAGCACCTCCTGGTAGCGCGGGAACGCCCTCCGGTGATCGCCCGCGGCGGCCTTCAGCTCGGCCGCCAGCACGTACGCGCCGACGATCGCGGCGCTCGTGCTCTGCCCGGACAGCGGTGACCCGCAGTAGCCCGCGTCGCCGACGAGCGCGACCCGGCCGCGCCACCAGCGCTCCATCCGGACCTGGCTCATCGAGTCGAAGTAGAAGTCCGGCGCCTCGTCCATGAACGCCAGCAGCCGCTTCGTCTCCCAGCCGACGCCCTCGTACCGCTCGGCGATCAGCTCCCGCTGCCGGTCGAGGTCGCGGTGGTCGAAGTCCAGCAGTGGCGACTCGAACCCGAGCATCGAGCGCGCCTCGGTGTTGCCGCGCGCGCTGTAGACGCCGGACATCCGGCCCTCGGTGCGGTGGAACACCTGCCAGTGGTCCAGGTCGAGGAAGTTGGGCGTGGTGAACACCGACAGGTAGACGCCGAGGTGGTGCAGGTACCGCGACTCCTCGCCGAACACCAGCGCCCGCACCGACGAGTGCAGCCCGTCCGCGCCGACGACGAGGTCGAAGTCCTCGACGCGACCGCTGCCGAACGCGACCCGCACGCCGTCCTCGTGCTCGTCCAGCGCGGTGATCCAGTCGCCGAACACGACGTCGTCCTCGTTGCCGCGCAGGAGGAGCGCGCTCAGGTCGTCGCGCAAGACCTCCACGTCCGGGCTGCCGATCACGCCTCCGGTCAGGGTCTCCTCGGTGCTGCGCAGGACTTCCACGCCGTCGTCGTCCACGAACGACATGCCGCGCATGCCCGTG
>DATMCA010000881.1:0-5888 GCA_035559015.1 Umezawaea sp.
GAGATGCCCCCGGTTTTCAGGATGAGGGCGACGCAGAACAGTGGCATCGAGAACATCGCGAACGATATTCCGGTGGCCGTGTAGTCGAAGAGCGAATACTGTCTGACGGCGCCGATGACGCCGACGACCATGCCGAGCAGCAGGGCGATGATCTCGGCGACGATCACGAGCCGGAAGGTGACGACGAAGGCCTTGCCGATGTCTTCCTTCACGGAGCGGCCCGCGTTGCCGGGGACGACGGACTCGCCCCAGTCGCCGGTGACGAAGTCGCCCGCCCAGTTGGCGTAGCGCTCCAGGAACGGGTCGTTGTAGCCGGTCCGCTCGTACGCGGCGGTGACTTCGGCCGGGGTGCGCGGCTTCTGCAGCTTCCACTCGCCGAGGGGATCGCCCATGGCCGTGGTGAGTCCGAAGCAGAGGAAGGACGCGAGGATCAACAGCGGGATGGAAATCATCAACCGCCGGATTATGTATCGCAGCATGAGAGGTCTCCCTAGACACCCCCGCAGGCGCGGGCGAGCCTACCGGACGGTGACACCGTCCGGGGGGCTGGTGCTCGTGGCACCAACCCCCCGGTCCGGTTTGGTTGATTCAGAACAGCTCGGTGACTACTTCTTCTGCCACGCGAAGATGTTCCAGGTGACACCGCCGCCGACGCCCACGTAGCTGATCGGGCCGATGTCGGCGCTCGAAGCCGCGAAGTCGGGCAGCTGGAAGAGCGGGATGCTGTGGAGGTCGTCACGCATCTGCTTGTCGACCTCGTTCATCAGCGTCACGCGCTTCTTGTAGTCCAGCTCACCGTTGGCGGCCTTCCACTTCTCGTCCACGACGGAGGAGGAGTAGTTGTTGTAGTTGCCGGAGCCGCCCTTGTCCTTGCTGGCGTAGTTGCCGTACGCGCCGGCCTTCAGGGGCTGGCCGACCCACGCGAACAGAGCGGCGTCGAACTCGCTGGCCGGGAGTCGCTTGTCGTTGAAGTCGACGTCCTGGTCGTCCACGATCTCGATGCCGGCCTGCTTGCACTTGTCCTGGAGGATGCGGACGGTGTCGGCGCGACGCTGCACGACCTTGTGGCCGAGCTTGAAGGACGCGCGGAAGTCGCCCTTGGTGTAGATGCCGTCAGCGCCCTGCTTCCAACCGGCGCCTTCGAGGGTCTTCTTGGCCGTGTCGACCTCGCCCTTGCCGATGTCGCCGAAGTGCTCCTCGTAGCCGACCTCGTTGGGCATGAAGGTGAGGCTGTTCAGCGGCTTCGCGTTCGGGTCGACGTCCTTGACCAGCTTGTCGACCAGGGACTGGCGGTCGAAGCACTGGGCGATCGCCAGGCGCAGTTCCGGGTTCTCCTTGAACAGCGGGCGCGCCATGTTGAAGTCGACGTGCTCGAAGGTCTGGCCACCGGCGGCGAACACGTTGAACGCGCTGTCGCCGCGGAGCTGCTGCGCGACGGCCGGGTCGGCCTGCGGAGCGATGACCTGGACTTCCTTGTTCTGCAGCTGCTGGGCCGCGGACTGGGAGTCCGTGTTCGTCTTCAGGATGATCTTGGACGCGGAGCCCTTCTCACCCCACCACTTCGGGTTGCGCTCCAGGACCGTCTGGTCCTTCAGGTCCGTCGAGGTGATCGTGTAGGGACCACCCGAGAGCGCGACGGAGGCGTCGAACGCCAGCCAGCCCTTGGTGTAGAACTCGGCGACCTTCTTGACGGTCTCGTCGTTCTGGCTCGGCAGGACCTTGGTGATGTCCGCGACGCCGGTCTTCTCCTCCAGGATGTGCGCGGGGAGGAGGCCGTCGCTGCCCGGCGAGGAGAAGATGCCGCGGTAGTCCGCGTAGTTCTTGCCCGCGAAGAACGTGGTGGTGATGGTCTTGTTGTTGTCCGAGCAGTCGAGCTTCTCGATGTCCTCGTAGCCGGTGGGGCTGGAGTCGAAGATGCTGGCCTCGGCGCCGTCCTCACCCTTGACGGTCGCCTTGCTGGCGGAGGCGAGCCACTTCAGGTGGAAGTCCTTGCAGTCGATCGGCTTGCCGTCCGACCAGACCGCTTCCTTGCGGACCTTCCACACGATGGTCTGCGGGGAGTTCGAGGTGACCTCGATCGACTCCATCAGGTCGCCGTCTACCTTGATGACGAGCTTGCCGTCGACCAGCTCGGAGATGAACGGCGAGGGGATCACCGGTGACAACGCGATGGTGCTGGAGAAGTTGTTCGTAGCACCGATGTTGTTGTTGTAGTTGTGGAAGCCCTCTTCCACGGCAACGGCGATCTCGCCGATGTCGTTCACCTTCGGACGCTTGTAGACCTGGTCCGCGCCGCCGACCTCACCAGGGTTGGAATCCTGCTGCCCGGCATCGCCAGATCCACCCGAGCCGCCCGAGCCGCACGCACCCAGGACGAGTGCGGAGCTCGTCAGCAGCGCGAGCGCCGAGACAGCCTTTGATTTCCTCATCGACACGTGCCCTCCTAGCACCGGGTTGGAGCGGCCGTTTGAGCCGTCGTCCACCCATAACCGTGATGTGCCAAACGCGCCCCGAACCGACACACCGTTGCAGCACGATAAGAACGGTTGAGCAGCACGGTCACTGCCCAGCGGTCGATCGTGACCAAAGGGTGACACGCTGGTAGCAGCACGCTACTTCACGGTTACCGGGCGGGAGCGTTCGTTAACCGGACGGAGGGAATACTGTCAAAATTAACATTCGGCTGCCAGTCGAGGAAGGGGCCGCCGGAAAGTCGATTGTCAGCCGCCTTCGCGACGCCAGGTGGCGGCACCGCTGAGCGGGCCCGCGAAGGGTGCTCCGACGTCCGCGCCCTGAGCCTCCGGAAGGACTACCAGGAAGTCGGCCACCTGGAACAACGGGAGCGCAATCGCTTGCTGCCAGAGCACCGGTTCGATCTTGGTGAGGGCCTCGGCCAGCGGCATCCGACCGCTCAGCGCGGCCTCGATCGTGGGCTGGAGGGTTTGGTCGCAGAATCCCGGGACATTAGCCGGAATGGGTGTAGATCCGTCCTCGACAGAGGGACGGCAACCAAATGACGAGGCCAGGGTCGCGGCCGAATCACCCGTGTCCACCTGCGGGATCACGGTTAGGTCAACCGTTGTGCTCTGATCACCATTGGGTGAACCTGCGAGTTCCTGTTCGAACAACTGATTCGCGGGCGGCGAGATCACCTTGGCCTGGATTCCGGCCAAAGCGAGTTGCCGCTGCACCTGCGCGGCGACCGTGTTGTAGGGCTCCGCTCCTTCCGGCGCCGCGATGACCAGGTTCAACGGCTTCCCGTCCCGCGTCCACACGCCCCCGTCGGGCCGGGTGTACCCGGCTTCGCCGAACAGGCGGGCCGAGGCGGCCAGGTCCGGCGTCCCGGTCCCCGGCGGGATCGTCGGCGCGTAACCGGGCCTGCTGGGGGGGACGACCTGCGAGTCGGCGCGCAACTGGGCGGCCGGACCGTTGCCCGTGCCGACGGCGATCAGCGCGTCGCGGTCCAGGGCCGCCAGAACGGCCTGGCGGACCTTGAGGTCGGCCAGCTGCGCGGAAGCGGGCCGCAGGAGGACCTGGACCACCTCGGGCCTCGGAACGGGCTTGCTCACCATCGGCGTGGTCTTCGCCAGGTCCGCCACGGTGTTCAGCGCGATGGCGTCGGCGCGGATCAGCGCGGCCTGGTCGTCGCGGTCCCGCAGCGCGTCCACGATGCCCTCGTGGCTGGCCCGGCGCAGGACCACCCGGTCCAGCGCGGTCGCCTGCTCCCAGTAGCGGTCGCTGCGTTCGAGCACGATCTCGCCGCGCGGCTGGTCGAGCGTCTTGACCTGGAAGGGCCCGCCCGTCGCCGGGAAGCTGTCCGCGAGCGCGGTCGCCCAGCCACCCGGCTGGTCCTTCAGCAGGTGCGCGGGGAGCAGGTTGCCGAACAGCGAGCGCCAGCCGGGGTACGGCTTGGCGAAGGTGACCTCCACGGTCTTGCCGCCGTCCCGGGAGGCGATGTTGGAGATCAACCGGTAGCCGGCCGGGTCCACCACGCCCGCCTCGCCGCGCATCCGCTGCCAGAGGTAGACGAAGTCCTCGGCGGCGATGGGCGCCGTGTCGGTCCAGGAGGCGTCCTGGCGGACGGTGTAGCTGACGGTGTACGGAGCGGTCTTGGTCACCTCGGCGGAGACCATGAGCGTGGTGTCCAGCCGGGGGGTGCCGTCCGGGGCGGTGCGGAAGACGGACGGGAGGAGGAGGCTCGTCAGCGCCGTCGTGATCGTCGACTGGCCGGCGATGGTGTGCGGGTTGTAGCTGCCCTTGACGTCGTCCACGCCGACGACGACCTCGTTGAGGGTCTCCTCGGGGACGACCGACATGCCGGGGGTGGAGGGGACCAGGGGGAGCGGGCCCGAGTTGGTGCAGGCGGAGAGGGCTCCCGCGGCCGCGAAGAGGATGGCGGCGGTTCGAGTCCCCCCAGACCGAGTCATGTTCCGCAGCCTGCCAGACGGGGTTGACCGTTGACGTGGGGGCCTTGGGTTCATGTTCGGGAGACGTTTGGAGGGGGTGGGGGTTCCATGAAGGCTGCGTTCTGGTGACTCGGTCGACTGGGGGCTTGGGCGGGGAAGTTGGTAGGGAAGGACGTGCAGTGTTGTAGGTGGGTCTGGGGGCGGCCGATTTGACTTGGGGCCCCTAGATTTGCCCCTTTGCCGGGCTAAAAAGGGCAGGAGGGAAGCCCGCAGCCCGACTAATTTTAAGGGGCAAATCCCCCAAGTAAAATCGGCCTCAGCAAGGCTGGCGCGTGGCGGCAGTCAGTCATTCGTCTTGTTGACCACCGCCCCGCTCGGGACACTGAGCTGCGACTTTGCGTCCAAGTCTAGCGGCGAAAAACTCGCGGAGACCGAAAAGGGCCACCTTCCTCGGAAGGTGGCCCTTTTGTTGGGAAGTTTATCCGCGGAGCTTGTTGCGCGAGCGTTCGCGGCCTCGGGAGTTTGCGTCGAGGATCAGCTTGCGGACGCGGACGACGTCCGGGGCGACCTCTACGCATTCGTCGGAGGCGCAGAATTCCAGCGCTTCCTCCAGCGAGAGCTTGCGGGGGCGGGCGAGGGTTTCCATGACGTCCGCGGACGACTGGCGCATGTTCGTGAGCTTCTTCTCACGGCACACGTTGATGTCGAGGTCTTCGGCGCGCGGGTTCTCGCCGACGACCATGCCCTCGTACGCGTCCGCGCCCGGCTCGACGAAGAACGTGCCGCGGTCGGCGAGCTGGATCATCGCGTAGGCGGTGATCATGCCCGAGCGGTCCGCGACCAGGGAGCCGTTGTGGCGGGTGCGGATTTCGCCCGCCCACGGGAAGTAGCCCTCGGAGACGGCGTTGGCGATGCCGGTGCCGCGGGTTTCCGTGAGGAACTCCGTGCGGAAGCCGATGAGGCCGCGCGACGGGATGACGTAGTCGAGCTTCACGCGGCCGGAGCCGTGGCCGGCATTCCCGAGATCACGATCGGCGAGACGCTCGCCGACCCGGACGACCCGCGGCCCCTGCCCGTATCGACCGTCGACGAGCCGAGCCTCTCGATGACGATCGGGATCAACACCTCGCCCCTCTCCGGGCGCGAGGGCGACAAGCTGACGGCGAGCATGCTCAAGGGCAGGCTCGACCAGGAGCTCGTCGGCAACGTCTCGCTCCGCGTCCTCCCGACCGAGCGCCCCGACACCTGGGAGGTGCAGGGCCGCGGCGAGCTCCAGCTCGCGGTGCTCGTCGAGCTGATGCGCCGCGAGGGCTTCGAGCTCACCGTCGGCAAGCCGCAGGTCCTGACGCGCGACATCGACGGGACGCTGCACGAGCCCTTCGAGCGCGTCTCGATCGACCTGCCCGAGGAGTACGTCGGCGTACTGACGCAGCTGCTCGCGCTACGCAAGGGGCGTCTCGAGCAGATGGTCAACCACGGGAC